>DATGQJ010000062.1:0-6534 GCA_035304265.1 Oceanobacillus sp. | reverse complement strand
TTCCCCGCTGAATCTCGTCGTATTTCAGATAGGCGTCCAGCATTGCCATCATATCTTTGCTATACCCGCGAATGTATTCGCTACTCTGCTGAATTTGCTTTAGCGCAGTCTCTGGCATATCCACGTCGGTAACAATTTCCTGAATGACGCTTACGCCCGCGAGAATGCCGTGAATTTTGTTGCGTAGGTCATGTACCAGACTGGTGGCGAACACGTCCGGTGACAGTTCCTGAAGATACGCGAGATAAGCATCGGTAGAGACTTTGTTCATAAAACTGCCCCGGTAACTTTTAGTCACGAGTAAAAAAGCAGAAAGTAAAAAGTATAAAGTAGAAAGTGGATGAATTTCGACTTTTCGCTTTCAACTCGTCACTCATCAATACAGATCGAATACACGTTGTTCGTCCACGTAGTCTTCGACAGTCTGCATAGTCGTGCTGATGATAATCAAATCCGCCCATTGATGAAACGCGCGATCATGGCTGTTGTAGTACAGACGCATACGTGCGGGCAGCCACAACCACATATACGCGATACGCCGTCGCTCCTCACGGGTGGTGTTCTGGCGCAGTTCAGCGTACCAACGGGGATAGGAAAGCAAGAGGCGAGGATACTCTTTGGCGATTTCGGGATGTTCCTCGGCGACATATGCCAGCACCATCAGCGCAACGCCGAGCAGGTAGACCGGAAAGCGCATTCCGGTCAGCAGCATCAAAATCAGTCCGCCGGAGAACAGCATGACCCCCATCCACAACAGTATTCCGGGCAGCACGTAGTACAGATCATCTTCCACGGCATACCGCTCGGACACGCGCAGCACCGGGTCTTTGTACACACCACCGAGGATGAGCACCAGACGACCTAGAAAGAACAGGCTGGCGAGCAGCGCTCCAACGAGCAGTGCAACCATCATAATGGTTTACATAGAGAGTAAAGCTCTCGGTCCTTTATATAACGGACAGACACAACGCTGGCATTCCGCGCGTTCACCCATGCGGTAAGCGCGACGCAACTCAAGCGCTTCCGGGGAATTCAGCGTGCTTCGCAGGGGGAATACCCCGTGATTAACTTTTCCGGTGCTTGGCAGGAAGTAGCAGGGGCGCAGCGTGCCATCCACTTCGATAACGGCGGACATATGCGGCGCGTTACAGCGCACGTAGGGGAACTCATCTTCACCCAGAATTGCGCCGAAATAGTTGACCATCCGGCGCAGCTTGGCGGGCGATTCGGCAATACGCCCGGACGCGAAATCGTCGGCAAAACGCACTTCTACATCGTCCAGCATTTTTGCCAGTTCGCGCACGCCGTCGGCAGTGAGCGCGGAAGCAGGCGGTCCATGTTCGGCAGGCGCGGGCGACCCCATGCTGGCAACCAGAGGCAGCGAATCATCATTGGCAAAGCGCGGACCAAAAGCGAAGGGATTGCTCACGTCCACCGTCAAAAAGCTGATGTGGTTCACGTCTGCCGATTTCGCCGCTTCGATGATCAGGGGGATTTCGCGGAAGTTTGCCTGCTGTACCGTCGTGCGCGTGGTGACAGGGATGCCACCAGCGCGAACGGCACGAAGCCCTTCCAGAAGCAAATCGAAGGCATCCACACCGCGTATTGCCTCGTAAGTTGCTGCGGTACCGCCGTCCAGACTGAGGACGACTTCATCCACGTTGGCGATGACCAGATCAGCTTGCTTGCGCAGGAGCAAACCGTTGGTGAGCAAAAGTACCTTTGCGCCTTGTTCGCGCAGGCGGCGGGCGATCTCGTGCCAGTGTGGGTGCTGCATGGCTTCGCCGCCGCTGAGCGCAACCCATTTGACACCGAGTGGGCGGATTTCGGCGATCAGGGTTTCGATCAGTTCACGGCGCATGTTGACACGTGGACTGCGCCAGATGTCGCAGGTCACACAGCGGCTGTTACATCCGTCGGTAAGGTAGAGGACGAGGATCGGCAGCGTTCGGATGTGATCGCCGAATAAGTTTAAAAGATGTTTCGCGCCCATACATTCAAGTATACCATTGTGGAGTGATTGCTGCCTGTGAGCAGCGCAAATTCACGTTCAATAGTAGAATTTACGTTCTATCAGCAAATTCGTGGATGAACAGGAGTGATACCCATGAGCGCATTCAAGCAGGTGATTCGGAGCGAAGCGGAACTGCGGGAAATTTTAGGCTACGCAGGACAAGCCGCCCAAAACAAGGTCATCCACGAAATTGACGACATCTGCCGCGCCTTCATTGAGAAATCGCCGTTTGTACTGCTCGGCTCAACCGACGCCAACGGCAACATGGATGTCTCACCCAAAGGTGATCCGCCGGGGTTCGTGCAGGTCATGGATAGCAAAACGTTGCTGATTCCAGACCGCCCCGGCAATCGTCGTGGCGATACGCTGTCTAATATCCTGCAAAATCCCCATATCGGTCTGCTGTTTCTCGTACCCGGACGCAGCGAGACTCTGCGCATCAATGGCACAGCGCAAATTGTGCGCGACGACTACGTGCGGGTACGTTTCATCATGCAGGGCAAAGTGCCGATGTTCGTAATCGCGGTGACGGTCAACGAAGTGTTTTTCCACTGCACCAAATGTGTCGTGCGTTCGGGGTTATGGTCGTCAGAATTCAAACACGACGGGCTGGCATCGCTCGGCGCAGCCATCGTCAAACACGCCAATCTCAACATCAGCGTTGCAGAAGCCGACGCGATGTTGGATGAAGAGGAGAAAACCGAATTGTATTGATGTGGTGATTGCCCCTCACCCTGTTTGTGTCGCTTAGGCAAGCCGCCCACGTAAACGAGACAGACGCCCCCCTTCTCCCCGCCTGCGTGGGAGAAGGGGTGTCGAATGTATCCCACGCCCCAGATACACCATCATTTCAACAACCAATTCGCTTCTGCCGCGAATTTGGGATATATTTCCCAACATAGAACACGGTAAAATCGTGCTAATAGCATTCATCCCAAAGTTAAAACGCCGATGTTGAACCCAGAATTCCTCAAAAACGGTCCCGGACCCCGATTAGCGTTCATCGAGAAGCCCGACGCGAAGGCTATTGCCGAGACTCTGGTGGCATTCGCCAACACCGAAGGCGGCACGTTGGTCGTCGGCTTGAAGGAAAATGGCGAAGCGGGTGCGAAGCTGGAAGCTGACGCACTGGTCAAACTGTTGAAGGAAGCTGACGGGCTGACGAATCCGGTGGTCGTGACTGGCAACTGGGAGCCTGTGGAATCGGAAAGCGGCACGGTGTACGCGCTGCGGGTTCCACGCAGCATTGAGCTTCATGCGGTCAACGATGGGCGCGTGCTGATTCGCAGCGACAAAACCAACCGTCCACTTGGCGGTCAGGAAATCCTCAAGCTGGCGAGCGCCAAAAGCACAGGCGACTACGAATCCGAGCCTGTGCCGAGCGCCACCAAAGACGATTTCAGCCGCAAGATGATTGACGAATACCTTGCCAAACGCGCCGAGCGCACCAAGCGCCCCTACAACGGCAAAATTGACGATCTACTGCGCGAGATCGGGGCGCTGGATACGGCAGGACGCCCCACCGTCAGCGGCATCCTGCTGTTCTCGGAATTTCCACAGCACTGGCTGCCCCAAAGCGGCGTGGTATTCGCGAAATTCGTCGGCAAAACCCCACGCGGCGAAAACGGGCTTGCGGGCTATTCGCGCCGCGAAGAATTGACGGGTCCCCTCCCCCGTCTGATTGAATCGGCATGGAATCTGATCTGGAGCGAGATGGCGGTCAGCGCCGTTGTCAAAGGGCTGGAACGCGAGGAAAAGACCGAATATCCACAGTTCGCCGTCCGTGAGGCAATCGTAAACGCCGTCGCGCACCGCGATTACCGTCTGCGCGGGCGACGGATCGAAATTCGCATGTACTCGGATCGGCTGGAAGTGCTGTCTCCGGGCGGGCTGCCGGGATTCATCACCGTCGAGAACATCGTGGACGAACACTTCAGCCGCAACCCACGCATCGTCAACGGGCTGTTCCAGTGGGGCTACATCGAAGAACTGGGTCTGGGCATTGACCGCATGATGGAAGAGATGGAACAGGCGGGACACCTGCCGCCAAGCTTCGACGCCCGCCCCTACAGCTTCGCCGTGTCGCTGTATAATTCGCGTGAGCGCCAGACCGTGCCCGATTGGGTGCGCAATACCAATCACCGTCAGGCGCGGGCGCTGCAATACATCCGCGATCACGGCTCCATCACCAACCGCGAATACCGGGCGCTGTGTCAGGGCGTGAGCGCCGAAACGCTGCGTTTGGATTTGGCGGACATGGTGGAACGGGGTATCCTGTTAAAGGTCGGCTCCAAAAAGGGCACGTACTATATTCTGAAGTAACGTCCTAACCTCACTCGCAACCGCCGGGTTGAGGTTTCCACGCAATCAGCGAAGAGGGGCGACACAAGTTCGCCCCTTTTTGATGAATCGCGTAGAATGAAACAAACAGGTTTTGACCAAAACGTTGTGAACTAGCATGAACACACTTCTCCCAACTGTGTTAACCGGATGCCTCGTTGCCTACGCGCTGCTGTTCATCTTTGTACTGGTGCGCAAAGCCGGACATTTGTGGCTGTCGCTGACCATTCTGCTGGGCGCGGCAGTGACAGGTCTGGCACTGCTTCCCGCCGATACGATCATCACCGAAAATATCCGGCGTGGCTTCGTGATCACGCTGGCGCTGGCAGCGCTGCTGATCGTGTTCGGCGCATTGGTGCTTCAGGATACCGCCGCGCCGGACAAACGAAAGCCGTTTCCGGTACGCTGGCTGATTCTCGGCGTCTTGTGGCTGGTATTCCTCGTGGGCACAGCGTTGACAAGTAGTCAAATGGTGGTGGGCGAAAGTGAGTGGCTGGTTCACGTCTTCACGCAGCCAACGCCGACAGCCGTGGTCACGCTGGGCGGCTTCGCGCTGTTGAGCCTCATTCTGCTGAGTGCCGCATTTACCGCCTTTTACAACGCGATTCTGCCGGAAGTGGCAAATCGCGCGTTGTTCTGGGTGATGGTCATCTCGGTAGTGCTGATGGGCATCGTGCTGTTCGTCAGCGGCGCTGAGGTGATGACCCTGATCGGCAGCCTCACGATTCTGGCGGGCATCATCGGCGCGGCATACGCGAAAATTTCATACCGCGTCCTCGACATCCGCGCCGAATTCGGGACGGCGGCGCAGGCGGTGATGCTGCTTTTGCTCACGACGGCGGTGTTGTTTTTCGGAATCGCGCTGACTACTACCTTCGATCTGGCGACGCAGGGCGTGGTTCCGCTGATCGCGCTATCGGCGGCACTCGCGGCGTTATATCTGCTGCTGTACCAACTTGCGGTACTGATCAGTTCCCGATTATCGCGCGGCGCTCGAACCGACCCCGCCGAAGCAACCCGCCGCTACAGCCTGCAAATTTCGAATGCGCTTGAACTCGATTCGTTGATCGACATCGCCACGCGCACGATTAACGCAGTGATGCGGGTGCGCCGCGCTGCCGTGTTCATCGTGACGGCGACGGAAGGCTCGAACACCTCGCTCGAACTCTACATGATGCCGCAGTACGGTGATGTCAAAAATCATCGTTCTTATCTCTCGACCAGCAGCCCACTTTATGAGCATTTCGCCAAGCACCACGCGCCGGTTTCGCAGTTCGAGCTTCAGTTCAACCCGCGCTTCAAAAATGTGCCTGAATCCGAGCAGGAGTATTTCCGCAATACAGGCATGAGCGCCTATGCGCCGATCATTGCCGAAAACCGCCTGATCGGGCTGCTGGCGTGCGGTCCGAAGATCGACGACGTGCAGTTCTATCCACATGACCTTACGCTGCTGGCGACGCTGGCGAACCAGACGGGAACGGCGCTGCGCAACGCGCGTCTGGTGGCAGACCTACGACGCTTGAACGCCAGCGCGAAGGCGCTCAATTCCAATCTGGAAGCGGCAAAAGACCAGATGGAAAAGCTGGACTCGGTGAAAACCGACTTCATCACGATTGCCAGCCACGAACTGCGCACCCCCCTCGCCCAGATTCGCGGCTACACCGACATCCTCGACGCAATGAACGAAGAAGGGATGCTCGAAACCGATCAGGTCGCGGGGATGGTCAACAATCTGCGCAAGGCAACCGAGCGCATGGAAGAGTTGATCACCGCAATGCTCGACGTGAGCCAGTTGGACGTGGACGCAATGGATTTGCGCTTCGCCCAGACCTCGATGGAAAGCGTGGTGCGCATGGCAATCGAGCCGTTGAACGACGCGATTCGCCAGCGCAAGCTGTCGCTTTCGGCGCGTGGTCTGCGTGGGTTGCCCGCCATTCAGGGCGATTTGCAGCGCTTGGTACAAGCCGTTCGCAATATCGTGGTGAATGCCATCAAGTTCACGCCGGACGGTGGGCGCATCGAGATCACGGGGAATCTGCGTCCGGCAAACCACCCCGGCGAAATAGATCACGTCCTGATCGCCATCTCCGACACCGGCGTGGGCATCGACAAAGAAAACCTCGAACTGATCTTCCGCAAGTTCTACCGCACGTTCGATCCCACGCTGCATTCAACGGGCG
>DATGQJ010000061.1:0-6157 GCA_035304265.1 Oceanobacillus sp. | reverse complement strand
CGCGCCCGAAGTCATATTGGGTCTACAACTTCTGTACCTCGTGCGCGTCCTTCGTGAATCGCCGTTGAAACTGAGCGCTCCCGAAGTCTCATACGTTGCCACATCTCCCGCCAGCAGGGGCGCTATCGGGCTGATCGTGATCGTTCGCCGGTTGCTCGTCCCCATACTTCTGTTCAGCCTGTTAAGCTGCCTGATCAGTATGTTGCTCGCGTGGTCTACATCACCGGACGGCGTTGGATTTATTGGGTTGCGCTCACTCTTGCTGACCATTCCACTGGCTGCTCTCAGCGCGGTTTTTGCATGGACTATCGCGTTGCTGAAACTGCGTACACAGTCTCGTATTGTGCGCTTGCTGTTCTGGTTGATACCGCCACTTATCGGCGTTGCTGCGAGACTGGTTCCAGCGGTAGGTTTGTGGGTCGGGACGCTCTGGGTTACGGCGGTTCAAACCCCTCTTTCTGGGACGGTTGTCGTTGCGGTGCTGGCGGTTTTGCTGACTGCGCTCGTCCTATTCATCTGGGTGGGGAACGGCGTTCACATGGCGGTGGTCGCAGACGACAGCGCGATGTTTGCGCGACTGCAACGATTGGGATTGTTTGGGCGATTATATGCGGGCGAGGTGATCGCGCGTATCCAGCGTCAGCATCGTCTTGCCCGTAAGAAACGACTCCGGCTCTCGATGCCGGAACAGGGAAATGAATTCAGCACTCTGCTGAGTAGGATGGTTTTGTCGTGGGTGCGTCTATTGCCCGGAACGATGGTGCGCCCGATTTTGCGCGGGTTGATGCTTGCCTCGGCAATGGCGCTTACTGTCAGTGTTAGTGGCTGGCAGACACCGCAGACATGGCTCATTGTATTACTGACCCTGATCTACAGCCGCCCCGTGGAATTGATTGCGGCGTTTCGTGAGGATGTCAGCCTACCATTTGTGCGTCAGTTCCTGCCGCTTAATCCACTGGTGATTTTCGCCTCTGGCGCATTGCTGCCCATACTGTTCATGAGTATAGGGGCATTAACCCCTGTATTGGTTCAAGTGCCTGATTATCCACTTGCTGCTGTATTACTGGTATCGCTTGTTGTGTGTGCGCTTGGGCTTGGTCAGGCGCTTGAAAATGTCGTGCCGCGCATTGTGTTCCACCGCTACATTCCCTATGAGTATACGGTTTTCGTGGCTGGTATATTGATCATCGGGACAGGCGTACTCTTCAGAAGTCTTATGATGGGTATTGTTGCTGCGGCAGTGGTCGTTGCGGTTCTCGCGCTCTTGCTTGCTAATAGTCGATCATAGAAGGGATGTCATTCTTGATCATTCTCATCAGGCGCAGGGGTATATCGCTGTCCGTCGAGAAAGAGCGAGAGGATGCGTCCACCGTTCTGGACGGAATAGAGGCGCGAAGGCATGAGGACGCTCATGTTGCGAGCGACGCGCTCCGCTTCAATCTGGGGATAGCTGTACGCGCTGTTGACGGGGTTGGCGTAGCGCCATCCTGTCGGGGTATGCTCGAAGATTAGGAACAGTGCTTTGGTTTGCATAAGCTCAACCAACTTTCCTATTTATGAAAATTATATACGGTATGTCGGCGGAATGCGTTAAAAAGTGTTCTTTTGGTGCGGCAATTGTTGATTCCTATTTTATAAGCTTCCGATACGATTCTAATACCCGTCGTGTTACACTAGCTTAATGCTTGCCTTACTAGACTTTCGAGTACGTCAGCGCGACTTTCTACTGGAAATCTCACGCGCGATCACCGCTCAATTGGATTTGAGTGAAGTGCTGCGCCGTGTGCTGAATGCCTCGATTGCCATGCTTGCGGGGCATGTCGGATTGATCGCGCTGCAAGATGCCAATGGTTTGTACCGCATCCGCGCGACGCTGGGTGTGGACTCTGCGCGTGTGCCTGCATTGAACGATCAGTTGCGCGAGATGCTCGAAGCCGCCAGCGAAACGCAGGATTACGCGGTGTTCGACGCGAAGCTGCGGGAAATGGCGGAGTCGCTCGACCCGCGTTTGGTGCAGACCTTCGCGCTGCCGCTGGTGATTGCGGGCGAGCCGCGCGGCTTGCTGATCGTTTTCCGCACCTATCATGGCAATGCAACCCCGGACGACATTCAGGTATTACAGAGTTTTGCCGATCAAGCGGCGATTGCCGTCCACAACGCCCAACTGTATGAGCATATTAATCAGGAGCGTAAACGACTGGCGGCGATTGTTCAGCACAGCGCCGATGGTGTGATGATTCTGAATGCTGATCTGGAAATCGTCAGTTTCAACCGGGCGCTGGAACGGATGACCGCGTGGAAAGCGTCTGATGCGATTGGACTCAAGTTTGACGACGTGATTACGTGGAAGCGCGTGGAAAAAGGCGATTTGCGACAGGCGCTCGAAAACGGCTGGCCCTTTCGGGCACACGACGACCCCACTGCCGATTTGACCGATGAAATGGTCTACGTCGAAGGCGATTTGCTGCGCCGCGATGGGCTGACGCTCAGTATCGGTATTCGCTACGCGCCGCTGCTGAACGCCGATGGTGAACTCACCAACGTGATCGCCAACGTGCGCGACATCACCAATTTCCGGCAGGCGCAGGAGATGCAAAATATCTTCATCTCCACCGTTTCGCACGAGCTAAAAACCCCTGTAGCGCTGATCAAGGGACATGCCGCAACGCTCCGGCGTGACGACGTGACGTGGGAACCGGAAATCGTGCGCGAGTATTCCGGCGTGATCGAGGAAGAGGCAGACCGCTTGACCGTCCTGATCGAGAATCTGCTTGCCGCCAGCAAATTACAGGCGGAAGGCATGATGCACCTGAATCTAGACGACGTGTGGCTCGATCAACTGGCGGCGCACGCGGTAGAACGCTTCAGCACCCAGACCAGCAACCATACGTTTCGACTGAATTTCCCGCCGGATTTTCCATCTGTACAGGGAGACGCGACTCGGCTGAGGCAGGTGCTGGACAACCTGTTGAGCAACGCTATCAAGTATTCGCCGGAAGGCGGCTTGATTGAGGTCGGTGGATATGCCGATGAGCATACGGTGTCAGTCTATGTGCGTGATCAGGGGGTAGGGTTGACCGAAGCCGATCAGGAACGCATCTTCGAGCGTTTCTTCCGTGTGGATGGCGCATTGAGCAGAAAAACGCAGGGGACGGGACTGGGCTTGTTTCTGTCGAAATCCATCATCGAAGCGCACGGTGGGAAGATGTTTGTGGAAAGTGAGCCGGGAGCCGGTTCGACGTTTACATTTACGCTTCCCGTTCAGTAGAATAACGTCGGTGACGCGGAGAATGCCCACCCGATTTATTATGTATTGATATGGAGTGAAAATGGCGCGACGAGCGACAATCCAATGTCCGAACTGTGGGCAGCAATTCAACGCAGTAATAGAAACGATCATTGACCCGGCGCAAGACCCGCAGGCAAAAATGCGGCTGCTTGCGGGCGCGTTGAATGTCGCCCACTGCCCGAACTGCGGCTTTTCCGTCAATATGGCGACGCCGCTTCTGTACCATGACGCCAACAAAGAACTGCTGCTGACGTTTGTGCCGATGGAACTGAATTTGCCGAAGGATCAGCAGGAAAAAGCCATCGGCGAATTGATACGCGAAATCACCAACCGGATTCCCAACGAAGCGAAAAAGGGCTATCTCTTCCAACCGAGGCAGATGCTGACGTTGCAGGGAATGATCGACACGATCCTGCAAGCGGATGGCATCACGCCGGAAATGATGGAAGCGCAGCGCAAGCGCGTGGAATTGATCGAAACGCTGCTGCAAACCCCTGAAGAGAATCTACAAACGGTGATTCAGGAACATGATGCGGAAATTGACGCGCAGCTTTTCCAAACCCTGTCGCTGATGACACAGCGCATGGCGCAGGAAGGGCGTAACGATATTGCCGAACAGATGATGATGTTGCAGCAGTATCTATTGGCGGACTCGACGTTCGGACAGTCGGTGGTCGCGCAGACGCAGCAGCAGGAAGCAACGGTGCAGCAGGTAGCAGCAGACCTGAATGCGCTAGGGGAAAAGGCAACTCGCGCCGATTTTCTGAATCTTGCCGCTCAATATGCCGAAGACGACCAGAAATTGCAGGCATTGGTTGGGCTGGCGCGTCCCGTCTTCGATTACCAGTTCTTTCAGGAATTGACGGCGCACATCGGGCAAGCGCCCGCCGAAGAACGGGATGCGTGGGAAGCGCTGCGAGAGCGCCTGCTCGAACTGACCTCTGCCGTCGATCAACAGGCACAGGCGGTGGTGCAGGGCGCGGCACAACTTCTCGCGGCAATGGTGAACGCGGGCGAAAATCTGGACGCGCTGATTCAGGAGAGTTTGCCGCTGTTGGACGATACCTTCCTTGCGGTGCTGCAAGCCAACATTCAGGAAGCGGAGCGCCAGAAGAACATTCAGGCATCGGCTCAATTGAAGTCAATTTACGAGCGCGTGATTGCGGCATTACGTGCCAACATGCGCCCGGAACTGCAATTCATCAACGACCTGCTTGCTGCGCCATCGGATGAAGAGGCGCGACGGATGATCGCGGAGCAGGCGGATAGCTATGGTGCGCCGCTGCTGGAAATGATGCAAGCGGTGGAAGAACTACTCGCCCAGCGCGGCGAGGAAAGCGTGCGCCAGCGCCTCTCGATGCTGCGCGAAGCGGCGGCTGAGGCGTTGGGGTAGCGCCGAAACACCACTAAAATAGAGACGAGGGCGACCAAGCAGGTCGCCCGTTCTTTTTTGTATACGAGTTATGACAATATCCCCGGTGCGTGTTTTGCCTCATCTACCCTACGTTTACCCTACGCCCTCTGGAAAAACCCTGAGGAATCAGGTAATCTTGCCCGTTGGTCTGCTCTGACCAACTAACTTTCGCAGTGAAGATGAGGTTTTGGCACATGCAAAGAATTCTCCATTTGGTGCGGGGTAGAGGACTCGTACTGATTGCGGCGGCGCTGGTTATGGTTTTATTCGTCAGCCCTGCCGCCGCGCAGACCGCCACCCCTGCCGATCCATTGATGCGGGCATTCAACGCCGTTCGTTCGGGGTTGACCGAGAAATTCGGGGTCAATCTGTCCGTCGTCCAGCGTTACACGTGGGAACAGGTCGAATTCCTGAACGGCATTTCGAGCTGTGAGGACAACCCTGCGCAAACTCACCGGCTGTACTTTGGCTGGCGCTTTATCATTACGGCGCTGAACGGCAACCAGTATGAGGGACGTTCCAGCTTCGACACGACCATTATCGTCGCCTGTGACCAGATCACCGACGATACCAGCGGCAGCAGCGCGGGCGGCGCTCCGGCGGATGCCAACCTGCCTGCACCGGTAGCCGGTTCTGCGTTGACGGGCGGCTTCGAGCTTGGTGGACACGTACTGGAACTGAGCGCCAATACTCGCGCCCTGATGACTCGTGCGGGCATGACGTGGGTGAAGCATCAGGTGGAATATTCGCTCGGCGCTGACCCGTCCATCGCGGCAGGCTTGATCAACAATGCACACGCGCAGGGCCTCAAGGTGCTGCTCGGCATCGTCGGTGAACCGTCCCAAATGGGTGATTTCAACGGCTACATCAGCCAGTATGCTTCGTTCGTCGGCGGCGTTGCGGCGCTCGGCGCGGACGCAATCGAGGTCTGGAACGAGCCGAACATTGACCGCGAGTGGCCCGCTGGCAGCATCAACGGCGCGAACTACACGCAGCTTCTGGCGGCGGCGTACAATGCTATCAAGTCGAACAACGCCAACACCATCGTGATCAGCGGCGCTCCCGCACCCACCGGATTCTTCGGCGCGGCGGGCTGTGCGCAGGGTGGTTGCAACGACGACACCTTCATGCAGCAGATGGCGCAGGCAGGCGCGGCGCAGTACATGGACTGCATCGGCTTGCACTACAACGAAGGCATCATCCCGCCGACACAGAACAGCGGTGACCCGCGCGGCGGATACCCGACCTATTACTTCAACTCGATGCTGGCGCGTGGCTACAACCTGTTTGGTGGCAAGCCCGTGTGCTTCACCGAACTCGGCTATCTCTCGCCTGAAGGCTTCAGCACGCCGCTTCCGGCAGCCTTTAGCTGGGCGGCGGATACCAGCGTAGACGAACATGCAACGTGGCTGGCACAGGCTGCGACGGCAGCAGCGCAAAGTGGTCGCGTCCGT
>DATGQJ010000060.1:0-3922 GCA_035304265.1 Oceanobacillus sp. | reverse complement strand
TTTGGGGAAAACTACCTCACGCAGCCATTCGGGAATGGAAAGAGTGCCGCGTCCCCGCCTGCGTGGGAGAGGGCAGCTTTAGGGAGTGAGGGGGAGATTATCACCCACACCCGCGCTCTGCTCGAAGAATCGGTGCGGCTGCATCTGCGCAGCGACGTGCCGCTGGGCTTGTTCCTCAGCGGGGGCGTTGATTCAGCGTCGGTGCTGGCGCTGATGAGCAAAGAGGCAGAGGGACGAGTCAAGACCTACACGGTGGGTTACGCGGCGAATACGCCCGACAACGAACTGCTTCAGGCACGCCGCATCGCCGAGCATTTCAAGACCGATCATCACGAGCGCGTGATCACCGCTGATGACTGGTGGCAGGGGTTCGAGCGCTACGTTTACCATCACGATGAGCCAAACGCCAACTCGTCGGCAGTTTCCCTGCTGCTGCTTTCCGAACTGACGGGGCAGCAGGTGAAAGTCGTGCTCACGGGCTTGGGCGGGGATGAACTGTTTGGCGGCTACCCGCATCATCAGGTCGTACCATGGCTGCTGAAAATGAGCGAAAAATGGGGCGGATACGGTATCGCCTCGCCCCTACAGAAAATGCTCGGTTCGTTAGAGGTGTTTTATCCCGCGCTCAAACGCTATCGAATTATCGGCGCGTTGCCCAATTACCTGCCGCGCTACCGTCAGGCATTGTTTCCGCGTGATGAGGCATTACTACGGCGCTTCTCATTCGATGGTTACGTTTTCTCGGATGCGCTGCGTGACCAGCTTTACACGTCCGAATTGAAAGTGGTGTGGCGAAACGCCCAGCATAAAGAGCGCACCTTCGCAAACATCATCGCCCGCAGCTTGCGCGACGATCCGTTCAATACGGCGCAGGCGTTGGTGATCAATACGTGGCTGGCGGGGAATGCGCTGCTCAACTGCGACAAAGTGACGATGGCGCATTCGCTCGAAGCGCGTGTGCCGTTCTTCGACCCGGCGATGCTGGCATTCGCCGCCGCCGTGCCGCCGGAAATTCGCATGAAGCGCAACAAGTACGTCCTGCGTGAAGCGATGCGCCCCTACGTGCCGGAGTTCGCCTTGGAGCGCCCCAAACAGCCGTTCAGTACGCCGATCCTCGGTTGGTTTGCCGGAGAACTGAGCGGACGCATTCAGGAAATCCTGCTGGATGACGGCGCGTTGATCCGAAATCTGTTTGATCGCGCGGCGCTGGAACGGCTGCTGCGCGGGCATTTCAACGGACGAGCGCCACAGGTCGAGGTGGTGTTCCGCCTGCTCACGCTGGAAATGTGGGCGCGGCAGTTTCTTCAAACCCACACAGCACGAATCCCGCTTTAGCCTTACAATGAGATAAGCCCCCAATTTTTGGGCTTATAATTCGTCGGAAATTATTATAACTTTTGAATAATTATGTGAGAATAGGTGGTGTAAGGTGGAAACCATAAGCCCTTTCATTTTTGGTGCCATTACGCTGGCAGGGATGCTCTATTTCATCTACAGTCTCTTCTTCGGTGGAGATATGGATGTCGGCGACGCATCCGGTGACGGCGACTTTACGCTGATGGTCGCGGCGGCGTTCGCTTCCGCTTTTGGCGCAGTTGGGTTACTGGGAACGCTCTCCGGCTGGGCGCTCATCACCACGCTTGCGTTCGCGTTAGTCTTTGGGTTTGTGATCGGGCGGGTTGTGCTTTTAGTGCTGCGCTTCGTCATGCGCCAGCAATCTACCAGTGTTTCCCGCGTGGATGGCTTGATCGGCTCCAGCGCTCGTGTGACGATTGAAGCACCTCAAGGAGCGATCAGCGAGGCAATGGTCGAGGGTCAATACGTTCAGAAGTATGCAATCAAAGAGATCAATGGCGCGGCGCTGCATCGCGGCGACGTTGTTGAAGTGGTAGATACCGATGGCAGCGTGCTTTTTGTGAAGAAAAAGCGCCTGTAATAGACCGAAAGGGGGAAACACATGGGAGATTTTGGATTACTGGTGGTCGTCGCGGTTATCGTGGTGCTGGGGCTGGCGCTGATCACGTTGATCACGCGACAATATCACCGCGTGCCACCGAGCGAAGTGATGGTGGTTTACGGGCGGAAGGAAGCTCGTATGATCACCAACGGTGGCGTGTTCGTGATGCCCATTCTCGAAACCTATAAGAAGCTCAACATCACGATCATGACCATCAAGCAGGAAAAAGATGAGGTTTACACCGTCAGCGGCGTTCCCATCCGGCTTGACTGGGTGTCGCAGGTGCAGATTGACCCGGAAGAATCGGCATTACGCACGGCAGCACGGGCATTCCTTGATAAATCTCGTGATGAAATCCGAAATATTCTGACTGAAACCTTGAGCGCCAACTTCCGCGCCATCGTCGGGCAAATGACGGTTGAAGAAATTCACCGTGATCGCGATGCGTTCGTGCAAAAAGTGCAGGACCTCGCCCGTGACGACGTTGCCGCGATGGGCGTCCGCATTATTTCGATGGGTATCGAAGAGATTTCCGACGATCAGGGCTATTTGACAGCGATGGCTGCGCCGCAGATCGCCGCCGTGAAGCGTGATGCACAGATCGCCGAAGCCGAGGCTACCCGTGC
The DNA here is from genome assembly GCA_035304265.1 of Oceanobacillus sp. GTDB lineage: Bacteria > Chloroflexota > Anaerolineae > Aggregatilineales > Phototrophicaceae > Flexifilum. The sequence continues at coordinate 1,339 of DATGQJ010000060.1, read as the reverse complement.
GGCGCGTGTCAAAGCGGCGGCTGCCGCCCGCGAAGCGGAACAGGCGGAACTGGACGCACAGCGCGAAATTCTTGCCCAGCGCGAGGCGCTGCAAATCCGCGAGGTCGAGGTTGAAAAGAAAGTGGGACTGGCACGTGCCACGTCTGAACAGGAAGTGCAAAAGCTGCTTGCGCTCGCCGTCGAGCAGAAGCAGGAAGCGGAAGTGCTCGTTCCCGCCCGCGCCCAACGACAGGCAATCGAGATTCAGGCAGAGGCGGAGCGGCAGAGACTGACCATTACCGCACAGGCGAATGCGGAAGCCACCCGTACCCGCGCTCAAGCGGAAGCCGCCGCCATCGAGCAGAAGGGGCGTGCCGACGCCGCCGCGCTGCAAGCGATGAAGGAAGCGGAAGCCGCCGGTCAGAAAGCTGAGGCAGAAGCGCTGCAAGCGCGTAAACTGGCGGAAGCCGAAGGTGAGAAAGCGAAACTGCTTGCCGAAGCTGAAGGTCGCCGTGAGTTGGCTGCTGCCAGCGCCGCCGAAAACGAGATCAACCTGCGCCAGTTCCTGATCGAGCAGATCATGCAGGCTGACGTTGCCAAGATGGAAGCGATTGCTCAGGCGATGGGTGGACTTGGCGATAACGTCCGTATCGTGCAGATTGGCAGCAACGGGCATAACGGCAGCACGGGCAACACGTTGATGGATATGCTGGTGAATATCCCTGAGGTGGCGGAGATTTTCCGCACCAAAGTGGAAGCGTTGAGCGGCGAGGATTTGGAATCGACCATTTCCCGCGTCGGTAAACTGTTCGCTGCTTTGAAAGATGCAGGCGACAGCCCGCCGCCAGCCCCACCCGCCCGCACCTCACGATCACGCAAAGTGGAGATCGTCGAATCGCCTTCAGCAGGCGGGCAGGACTAGACTTGTACAGACATTCCGCCGATGACAGCCAGTTGTCATCGGCGGATTTGTTTCAGGTATCAGAATTGTGTTTCCACGCCGCCACGCCTAAGCACAGCCATCCCCCGATAAACGCCGCACCGCCAAACGGGGCAACCGCGCCCATGAAACGCACGTTGAAGATGCTCAGGATGTAAAGCGCACCTGAGAATAAGAGGATGCCGAGCGTGAACAGCCATCCGGCATAGCGCGTCCACCGGACGGGATAACGTTCCGCTGCCCATGCCGCGCCGAGCAGGGCAAGCGCATGAATCAGGTGATACTGCGCCGCCGTATCGAAATTGCCTTCCAGATTCGGGTTTTCGGCGAAATGCGCCGCCAACCCATGCGCCCCGAACGCGCCGAGCGCAACGCCCGTCGCGCCAAAAAACGCCGCCAGAATCACAAATGTGCGAGACA
>DATGQJ010000059.1:0-3371 GCA_035304265.1 Oceanobacillus sp. | reverse complement strand
ACGCCCAATCCACCATCTACGCCGTTGACGACTTCGAGTTGGGTGATGTCCCACAACCCGCCATCTGGCGAAGGCTGTGCTGCCATGAGCACGCCACTCGGTACAACCGGATGGGCGGAATAGTCACCAAACACGTACTGTCCGGCGAGTTCCTGTATCGCGCTGCCACGATATACGAATCCGCCCACGACTACCACGCCCGTGTCATGGTAATACTCGATCACCGGATCGATCAGCGGTTCGCCGTTCGCGCCCGTGCTGGCACAGCTTTCCGGCGGTTGTGCCGCTTCATCCGGGTTGAAGCAGTGCGTCCCTTCCTTGATAAACCATCCGTAGTTCCCGCCTGACTGCACGATGCTCACTTCCTCGAACAGTTCCTGTCCGGCGTCGGAGACGTACAACTCGCCACTGCCCATCGTATCGAAGGCAATGCGGAAGGGATTGCGGAATCCATAGGCGAATGTTTCGTCGGGGATATTGTCATCACCCACAAACGGATTGTCTGCGGGAATTCCGTAAGGATCGCCGCCGTCCACGTCAACGCGAAGAATGCTGCCCAACAAATTCGAGGTATCCTGACCGTTGCCGATGTCCGGCGTGTGCCCTTCCTGATTATCGTTAGCACCGCCTCCATCACCCAGCGGAATGTAGAGGTAGCCATCGGGACCGAAAGCGATCTGCCCTGCGTTATGGTTCATTTGCGGCTGATCGACTTCAATAAGAATCCGCTGTGTCGCAAGGTCGGCAAGATTGGGATCATCCTGAGAGACCCGAATCTCCGAGATGACGCTGGTGTGATTCCAGCCCGCCGGAGCCTCCGCTCGCAGTGGCATACTGTAATAGACGAAGAACCGCCCGTTGTTGGCGAAGTCAGGGTGCAGCGCCAGCCCCAGCAAGCCGCGCTCGTCGTAGCCTGCATCCAGCGGCACGATTTGCCCGGTCAGGTCGAGGAATGGCTGTTCCATCATCGTCCCATTCGCGTCCATAATATGGATCATGCCCGCTTGGTCAGCGACGAAGGTTCGTCCGGTGCCGTCATTCGCGGGGATCATGGCGATGGGGGCGCTCAGACCTTCGGCGACCATTTCCACACCAATCTGGATTGACGCTTGTTCAGCCTCTTCGGGTTGCACGAGATACCATACATTCTGCACAGCGTTGCCGTTGGTATCACCCGGAGCCTCGTCCTCGTAGAAGAAGTAGAGGGGCGAGCCGTTGTACGTCACCTGCCGCCCGCCATCGGCGCGTTCGATGATGCCTACTTCTCCCGGAACGTCTACGCCTTGAAGCGGCTCAGTCCCCTCTTCCAGCAGCACGGGGGGCCAAGCGAGGACGCATTCCTCGAAGCAATAGCTTTCGTTCTCCTCATCTTCAAGGAATAGATAGAGCGTCATACCGCCGGGTCCGATCAGGAAATTGCCAAACCCTCCATTGCCACTCAACATCACGGTTGCCGGATTTGCGACGTACCAGACACTCTCAAGCCCGTGTCCGTTTGCGTCACCCGGCGCTGCATCCTCGAAATAGTAGTAAAGCGGCTGACCGTGATACGTCACCTGAACGGTGCCATCTTCACGCTGAATGGTGCCGACTTGTCCCGGCAGACCATCGCCTGCGGTTGGCGTGACACCCGCATCGACCAGCAGCGGGGGCCAAATCTCGGCACACTGCTCGTAACAGGCGCTTTCCCCGTTTTCGTCATGCTCGAAGGTATAGAGCGTGAGACCATTCGCGCCAACCAACGCTGGAATGCCCTCACTGGTGATTCCCATCTCGATGGTGTTGCCGGTCTGGGCAGTTGCCGAAAACCCGACGAGCAGCGGGACGAGCAAAAGCGGTAACAACACGTACTTCAACGATGCACGAATCGACGACATGTGATTCCTCCTCCAACCTGATCCGATAAATCACTGTTGGGCGTTTTTTTGACAGATGTTTTCAATGCAGGGGAAGATGGCAGACGATGACACCACAACTGCTACTAGAGTTAACGTTAGGGTAGATGTATTTGGATTTATTTAGTTTGAAATGAATTCATGGCAGATGTAATGAAAGCGCGACTCTCGCTCCATTTCATATGTCTCAACATGATTTGGGATGGTTAATATTTGGTATCTGTGTTACTATCGGCTCAGGCTTCATTTCAACACCCCGTCTTAGCACTATCATAAGAACTTTGCTAGAATATCTTGACGTTATAATCACCCTTTGCTATATTTCTGGGTATAGGTTTAGCACTCTCATGCCGTGAGTGCTAAAGTTTTGAATGTTCATTGCAAACGGTAAACAAAATAGGAGGTCATGGAGCATGTCCGTGAACATACGCCCTCTCGGTGATCGCGTGCTGGTTGAACCCATTGAGCAGGAAGAAACGATTGCGGGTGGTATGCTGGTACTGCCAGAAACCGCGAAGGAAAAACCGCAGCAGGGGAATGTGATTGCCGTCGGCGCTGGTCGTCGTGACGAGTCGGGCAAGCGCATCGATATGGATGTCAAGAAGGGCGACAAGGTGCTGTTTGCCAAGTATGCCGGTACCGAAGTCAAACTGAACGGTCAGAAACTCCTCATCATGAAGGAGAGCGATATCCTGGGGATCGTGGAATAAGCGCGGTTCGCAGGACTTGTTTTTGAATACCCGTTATGAAATCTGATGCTAGAGGAGAGTAACAATGCCCGCAAAACAGCTTAGTTTTCGCGATGAAGCCCGTCGTGGACTTCAGCGCGGGGTTGATAAAGTTGCTGAAGCAGTGAGCACCACGCTGGGTCCCAAGGGGCGCAATGTGGCGTTGGATAAGAAGTTCGGCGCTCCTACCGTCACCCACGACGGCGTGACCGTTGCCAAGGAAATCGAACTGGAAGATCCCTATGAGAATATGGGTGCGCAGCTTCTGAAGGAAGCCGCCACCAAGACCAACGACATCGCAGGCGACGGCACGACCACTGCAACCGTGCTGGCGCAGGCAATCGTCAACGAAGGTCTGAAGAACGTCGCCGCTGGTGCGAACCCGATGCTGCTCAAGCGCGGTATCCTCGCGGCGGCTGAAGCGGTTGCCAAGAACGTCCGTGAGCAGGCGATTTCCATCAGCACCAAGGAAGAGATCGCCAGTGTCGCCAGCGTTTCGGCGCAGGATGCCGAGATCGGTAACCTGATCGCTGAGGTCATGGATAAGGTCGGCAAGGACGGCGTGGTCACGGTTGAAGAGAGCAAAGGGCTTGAATTCGAGACCGAATACGTCGAAGGTATGGCGTTTGATCGCGGTTACATCAGCCCCTACTTCATCTCCAACCCTGAGGCGATGGAAGCCGTCGTTGAAGAGCCGTACATCCTGATCTATGACAAGAAGATCAGCGCGGCGCAGGACATCGTGCCG
>DATGQJ010000058.1:0-4962 GCA_035304265.1 Oceanobacillus sp. | reverse complement strand
TCTCGCTAAAGACATTCTCAATGGCTACCGCCGCCCGCGCTACAACGTCTCGCTGGCACAGGTGCTGCAAACCGTCGCCGATCATTATGGAATGTCTGTCGAAGAACTGGTGGGACCACGCCGCACGGGACCGCTGAGTCAGGCGCGGCAGGTTGCGATGTACCTCGCCCGCGAAATCACCACCACTTCACTTCCTCAAATCGGTGAGGCGTTCGGCGGACGCAAGCACAGCACGGTCATCCATAGCTGGAACAAGATCGTCGAAGATATGGAAAACGATCCTGTCCTCTATTCCATCGTGCAGGACATTCGCACCCGTTTGATGAAAATCCGCGAATAACCCACGCTCATTTGAACAAAGCACACTTTATAACTGTGGGCAGTTGCGCTATCCTGTGAATCACGGCAATGATGGAGGTGGTGCGGTGATCCCATTCTTAGGAAAAGACCTATTACGGGGAGAACTGGTGTGTCTCGCCCGTCCAACTAAAGAAGACATCGTCCACATTGCCAAATGGTCAGCCGACATGGAGTACCAGCGGCTGTTACGACGCGGCATGGTCTACCCCGGCTCGCTCGAAGAACATGAGGCATGGTTCGCGGAGATGTCGAAGGATGACCACAGCTATCCTTTTTCGATCCGCACGCTGGTGGAAGATCGGCTGGTGGGACTGCTGGTAATCAAAGACATCTTCTGGCAAGCGCGGCATTGCTCGTTCTTCATCGGACTTGGCAACCCGGAAATGCGTGGGCGTGGTTACGGCTCGGACGCGATCCGGGTGATGCTCAAATACGTGTTTCTGGAGATGAATCTCAACCGCGTTGGACTGGAAGTGTTGAGCTACAACGAGGCGGCAATGCGCTCTTACCAGCGCGTCGGCTTCAAGCTGGAAGGCACATTACGCGCTTTCGCCTATCGAGATGGTGTTTACTACGACATGCACATCATGGGCATGTTACGCAGCGAGTGGGAAGCACTCTATAACCAACCCGCGATTACGTATTTACCATCTGTCGCAGAACCGGAATGAGGTTGCGGGTCGCGTTTCCTCTGTGGCTGAGGCGGTGCTTGGTGGCAGATGGAAGGTTGCTGAAACACGTATCGTAGCCCGCCGGAATGAACACCGCATCATAGCCAAACCCACCGGTGCCGTCGCAAATCTCGCGGGCGATCTTTCCCTCGCAAGTGCCGCGTCCGTACTCGGCGGTCTGCGTTTTCGGATTGGCGACTGCCACCACCGCGACGAAGCGTGCGGTGCGTTCCTCGTCGGGAACATTCTCCATTTCTGCCAGCAGCTTCAGGTTACGATCCCGATCTGTGGGTCCGCCGTATCGCGCGGAATAAACGCCGGGGCGTCCGCCGAGCGCGTCTACTTCCAGACCGCTATCGTCGGCAAGCGCATATAAGCCACTTTCTCGCGCGTAGGCAAGCGCTTTGTGGGCGGCGTTCTCGTCGTAAGTGGCAAAGGGTTCTTCGATTTCCAGCGATTCCAATCCCACGTCGCGCAGGCTTAACAGACGCAGAGGAAGCTCTGACAGGATTTCGGCAAACTCGCGGATTTTCCCCGGATTAGACGTGCCAATCAGTAAATCCATCACACCCTCAATTTCCCGGCGCAAGTGAAGGGATCACGCGCCAGACGATATAAAGATTCAACGGAAGCAAAACCAATACAGGCAGAAGCGTCGCCCACTGCCATTTTTCGCCGCGCCCAAAAACCAACTGCCGCCAGCCATCCAGCCCAAGAGCGACAAACACGCCAAGCGGAATCAGCATCGGGAAGAGATAGCGCCCCTGCATCTGGTAGAACTCGGTATTGTAGTAAACGTATTGGGCGAGAGCAGCGATAATTGTAAACACCAGCAGTGTCCACGCAAGCCCTCGCTGATTGTGTGCTGCCGGCACACGTACAAACCAGCCGATCAGCCAACCGCTGACGACCAACGTCGAGAAGCCTATCACGAGCAACAGCATCCAGTCGTTGATGGGCAGCGCCATCCATCCGAACTGCCCCCAGAAGCTGACAAACGTTCGCTCAAGACTCGCCCGCAGGTATTCCCCGAAGCCGACGGCGGCGATCTGCTCGGCAGTACGCGGCTGATCCGCGACCACCAGATCGTGGCGTCCAAGTCCGAAGAAATCGGGCGAGCCATAGACGGAGAGATTTCTCGCCCACCATATCCCGCCAATCAGCAGGACGGGAAGCAAAAACAGGAACAGTGAGCGCAGCATTTGGACGGTGGAAATCTCGCTGCGGTGTATCCACCAATGCAGCAAGATCATCAGCGGAATCAGACCCGCGAGAAATGCCGCGTTCATCTTGGTCACAAGCGCAATACCGACGAGCACGCCCAATACCCACGAGGCTTTTGTCCTGCCCTGTAAATAATGAAGCGTCGCCAGCAGCGACAGCCCGACGAGTAATTCGGACAGCCCATCGTTGTTGACGGCGGCAAGCATGGCGAGGTGCTGCGGCACAAAAGCAACGAAAGCCGCAGCGGTAAGTGACAACGCCGGGGAAAGCAGCGTGCGGGCAACCGCGTAGGCAACCGCCACAACGCCAAGCCCGATCAGCGCAGAAAACAGGCGGAGCGCAAGTAGGCTGCCATTCGTGAACCTGTAAACCACCGACGAGAGCAGATAATACAGCGGCGGCTGATGATCCTCGTATTGCACCGTGTCCAGCCGGTCAAGTACGCTGGGATCGAATTCACTACCAGTCAATTGTTCAATGTACGCCTGATCCCAATCGCCCACTTCAATCACCGGGCAGCAGCCATCATCGACGATCTGCGCGATATAGTTATAATGCGCGGGTTCATCGGGGGCTTGCCAGTCAGGGGTACGCAGCGCGTACAGTGACCCAACAACCAGATATGCCAGCAGCAGAACAATAAACGGGATATTCAGGCGCAAAGCGAACCTTCCATCAAATAAGAACCGTCTGGCATTTTCGCCTAAGAGTTGAATTTTGGCAACGCGGCGTAGTGCAAAATAGGGTTTTGCTTATACTTGAAGTAACAAGCGCACACAAGGGGGACGACCTATGTCAACATCTGATCAGTTGCAGCAGGCATATCGCCTCATTCGAGACGGCAACAAGACACAGGCAATGGCGATCATCGTCCCAATTGTGCGTGCCGAACCCAATAATGCCGACGCTTGGTGGCTGCTGGCGAATGCGGTCAGCGAGGTCGATCAGCAGCGCCGCGCATTGGAACAAGTGCTGCGCCTGCGCCCCAACGACGATAAAGCGCGGCAGATGATGGAAAGAATTGGAGGATTCACTGCAAGTCCTCCCGTACAACAGTCACCCGATCCATGGGCGACACAAGCGCCACCGCCGAGCGCCCCGTTCGCACACGTCGGTTCAGGGCAACCAGCGCCCTACTACGCCCAACCCGGAGCAATGCAGTCTGCTCCACCTATCGCGCCACAACGCAAGGGCACGAATCCATGTGTCATCGTGCTTGCTATCATCGGCTTTGTGGTCGTCATCGGATGCGCGGCATGTATGCTTCTGAGCGGCGGCACCATTGGCACTCTCGTGAGTGGCGTCTTAGGTACATTGACGGCTGATCCTGATCTGGCGAATACCATTGGCACACTCGTCAACCTGACGCCAGATGCAAATAATCTCGGCTCGCAGCTTTCCGGCAATTTCACCGACAGGGGCACAATTGAACGAGGGCAAACGCTAAACGCGAGTGTCGATTCGCTGGTGGACGATGGTTGGACTTTCGACGGAACCAGCGGCGATAGCGTGACAATCGAAGTGCGGGCACGAGATAGCGCTCTCGATCCGCAACTCTACCTCTACGATCCACAACGGTTGATGATCGCCGAAAACGACGACATCAACCTGTTACAAGGGAACACCAATTCCCGCATCTCGATCACGCTCCCGGTGTCTGGTAAATACACCATCATCGTGAGCGCTTTCGGGAATGGCGGAGACTACGAAATCTCAGTACGTTAATTTGAGTCTCGCAGGGGAGAGCCTGTTCTCTCCCTTGCGATACTATCCACCTCATCTAACCCTCTACCTCATTAACCTCATACTAAGCCAGTCATAGTATCTTTATTTTATCTGTTATAAAGGCAAATGACATGGCGACGAAGAAAATCCGGTTGATCACTGATCCTGAGGCTGCGGCGAAAGCTGCCGCTCTCATCTATATGAGCGACGAAGCGCCCGGCATCCGGCGCAGACGAGCGGGCAAAGGTTTCGTCTATCTGGATACCGATGGAAAGCCTATCAAAGATAAGAAAACGCTGGAACGCATTCAATCGCTGGCGATCCCACCTGCTTATACCGATGTCTGGATCAGTCCATTAGAAGACGGTCACATTCAGGCAACCGGACGCGACGCCAAAGGCAGGAAGCAATACCGCTACCATCCCCGTTGGTCGGAACAGCGCGAACAAACCAAGTTCAACCGGATGATCTTATTTGGCGAGGCGCTACCCGGTATCCGCGAACGAATCGCACGTGATCTGGCGCTGCGCGGACTTCCCCGCGAAAAGGTGCTGGCGACGATTGTGGAACTGCTCGGCACAACCTTCATACGCATCGGCAATCCCGAATATGTGAAGACGAACGACTCTTTCGGGCTGACCACCCTGCGCGACGAGCATGTCGATGTCAACGGCTCGAAAGTGCGTTTCGAATTTACAGGTAAGAGCGGGAAAGAAAACACCGTCGATCTGCATGATAAACGTTTGGCGCGAATCATCAAGCAGTGTCAGGACATACCGGGGCAGCACCTCTTTCAATATTGGGACGAAGACGGGAACAGCCAAGCCATTCTTTCCGGTGATGTCAACAATTACCTGCGCGAAATCGGCGGGCAAGAATTTACCGCCAAGGATTTTCGCACGTGGGGCGGAACCACACAGGCAGTGGTGGCATTTGCGGAACTCGGTCCCTGTGCGGACGAAAGTCAGGCGAAGAAAAACAC
>DATGQJ010000057.1:0-8689 GCA_035304265.1 Oceanobacillus sp. | reverse complement strand
GCAGCAAAGTCAAATTTCGGTGTATCCGCCTGCTGATTTTCTGCGGTAATTCCCTTCTCAAGTTCACTCATAACCGCCCCCAATCCTTACTATTCTATTTTACTATATTCTCCACGATATTCCATCATCGTCACACTACCCCGCCAAATCCAACCTCGCTTCGGTTAGAACTTGGTTCGACTTTCCCCAACCATTTTCCAACTTTCACCTGCAAATCCCTGCATTGCAAACGAAGTTTCACGTTACAATACGCAAAACTGTGCTGCTGAAGAGACTTTGATTTCTATTCCCCAAAGAGGTTCATCGTTATGGTCGGTAAGCTGGCTGCCGTCGCCATTGGCGGCAATTCCCTGATCCAAGACCCCAAACATCCCGAAGTCAAAAACCAGTGGGACGCCGTGCGCGAAACCTGCGAACACATCGCGGACATGATCGCCGAAGGCTGGAGTGTGATCGTCACTCACGGCAACGGTCCGCAGGTCGGTTACATTCTGCGCCGCGCAGAACTGGCAGTGCCACAGGTTCACGACGTGCCGCTGGATTTGATCGTCGCCGATACGCAGGGTTCGATTGGCTACATGCTGCAACAATCGCTGGATAACGCGCTGCGCAAACGCGGCATCAACCGCACGATTGTTACGGTGGTCACGCAGGTTCGCGTAGACGAGAACGATCCGGCATTTCAGAACCCGAATAAGCCCATCGGCGGCTTCATGTCCGAAGAAGACGCACGGCGCTTCAAGGCGGAAGGCTGGTCGGTGATGGAAGATGCCGGACGCGGCTGGCGACGAGTGGTTGCCTCGCCCAAGCCGCAGGCAATTCAGGAGATCAACGCCATTCGCGCCCTGATCACCAATGATTTCATCGTGATCGCCGTCGGTGGCGGCGGCATTCCGGTGCTGCGCAACGACACGGGCGAACTGCGCGGCACTTACGCGGTGATCGACAAAGACCGCGCCAGCAGTTTGATCGCGCAAATCCTGCGTGCTGACCTGTTTGTGATTTCAACAGGTGTGGAAAAAGTGGCGCTGAACTTCAACAAGCCGGATCAAGTGTTGCTCGACCAGATGACGCTGACCGAAGCGCGGAAGTACATGGCAGAGGGGCATTTCGCGCCGGGCAGTATGCTGCCCAAAATCGAAGCGGCGGTGGAGTTCGTGCAAATGGGCGGACCGCTGGCAATCATCACCGATCCGCCGAATCTGGCGCGGGCATTACGGGGCGAAACCGGAACGCGGATAGTGCCGGGGTAGAAACCCCACTCATGCTATGAAGCGAATTCCGTCAGGGCGCGTTCCAGCGCCTTGACTACTTTCTGGCGCTTAGGTTCTTCCTTGAGCCACATGGGAAGTCGTTCGTGCCACGCACGCCAGTACGGTTCAAGCTGCTTACCACCGGACTTTCCGCTGCTTGGGATGGGTTTTTGGGAAAAGTAATCCAGGCATTCTTGAATTTGCTCGATGGAATGAAACTGGAAGGTAAACGAGCAAACGTCCACAAAATACACCCACTTTTCAATGAGCTTGTCAGGAGGAGCCTTCGGGATAGCATTGCGATGGCTTCCCCTCGCAAACGGATAACGCATATAGTCCCGATGGCGCTCTAGATCGAGTTTCTCTTTCCATATACGTGCCATCGCGCCCTCCCAACAATTCGAGAACGTTGTTCGAGGTTAGGATTTATCTGGAGCGGTTTCGAGCCGCTCCAGTCAATTTATTTCCGGTTCAACCTAATTACTGTACCCGTTCGCAAAGGTGTCGAGCATGAGGCGCACATCAGGACCCAGCGGATAGAGGATCGGGCAGGTCGCGCCGTATTGAACGTACTCGCGCACCTTCGCCTTGACTTCCTCAGGCGACCCGCTGGCGGTGATCATCTGCACCACGTCGTCGGGGACGAGCCGCATTGCCTCTTCGATCTGTTCTTCGGTGGCGGGCCACGTCAACACCTGCGCGATCTCGTCCAGCAAAGCCTGACTGACGCCGCTTGCCTTCATGATGTGCGGCTGCTGACCGAGATACTGCGTCACCAGCTTGCGGGCGGCGTCGAGCGCCTTCTTGCGGTCATTATCCACCGAGCACACCACCAACTGCGGGCGGTCAATGTCGTCCAGCCTGCGTCCGGCTTTCTTCGCGCCGATCTCCAACTGCTGTAACGCGCCTTCGTTGTATTTGGGCGAGACGAGATAATTCAGCACCACGCCGTCGGCGATTTCGCCTGACAGCGCCATCATCTGCGGTCCGGTTGCGCCGATGTAGATGGGAACGTTGCGCGGCTCTTTGCGCCCATGCACCACGTCCAATTCCACGTCGGTCAGGTGGACGAATTCGCCGTGAAACGTGACACGTTTCCGCGCCAGCAAATCACGCACGACGGTAACCACTTCGCGCATTGCCAGCAGCGGCTTGGTGCGGTTGATGCCCACTTTCGACGCCAGCGGGTCCCACCATGCGCCAATGCCGCAAATGATGCGATCCGGCGCGAGGTCGTCCAGCGTGAGGTAGGTCGCCGCGATCACGGCGGCGTTGCGCGTCCAGTTGTTGATCACACCAGACCCGATTTTGATACGGCTGGTGGTTGCCGCGAATGCCGCCATCGGCACAATTGCATCGCGGACAAGGCGGCTTTCTGCCTGCCACACGGCTTCAAAGCCGCGTGCCTCGGCAAGCTGCACGTAGCGGATCGCGTCCTGTATCGGATGGGCGTCCTGCAAATAGAGCGCCACACGGTCTGCCATAGGGATGACTCCAGAGAGAAGTTTCGATTATACAGGGGCTATTGTAACGTGAGTGACCGGGGAAGGCGAACCATCGGATGAGCATGAAAAAAGGGTACACAACCATGTACCCTTCATCTATTCGCTTGGTTAAAGCTGTATCTCACCCCTTTGCGCCGTTGGGCGTCAGCAGGTGATGTCCATTACGGGAAAGTTGGTAATACATCTCAAGGTCGCCGGGAACGTCGATGTCCAATGCCAGTCTTGGGGAATTATAGACCCGCACTAACGCGCCAACTTCGCGTGCGAGCGAAACGTGGCGGTGATAACTTCCCACGCCGTAAGCGTAAGGGATCAATCCGGGCGGACGGATGAGCATGGCGTTGGTACCGTCCTGCTGCTCATCGGTAGCGATCACCACCGTGTTCTCTTCCAGTCCCAATTCCAACATGCCGCGCACGTCGTCGGCGTTCACCAGCGGCAGGTCTGCGGGTAGGATAAGCACCGCACCGCTGCGCCATCCCCTGACCACCGAAGTCGCCCGCATGAGCGCGTTATTGAGTTCCGGCGTGCCACTTTCCTGAACGGTGTGCGCTCCGGCATCACGGGCAATTGACAACGCTTTGGTATCACGACTGATCACAAGCGCTCCGGCAATTTCAGGTACAGAGCGTACAGTTGTAATGACGTGTCGAAGCAGGTTCTCTGCAAGCTGGAGCCGCTCCTCAGGCGAAAGCACCGCCGAAAGACGGCTTTTCGCCCGTGCCAGCGGCTTCACCGGAATTATCGCCCAAACACTCATGACCACTCCTCAATCCATTCCAATATTCTACGCGCCAGAACCGCCCGATCCTCATCATCCACCATAATTGTATCAAAAGCCACTATGCGTTTGAGGTTGAGGTTCAAGCCTGCATCGCGCTCATCATAGACGAAGCCATTGATGATCTCATTATAGTAGTCGGCAACTGTTCGCGCTGAAGGTTCATATTTCAATTCTGACATCAATTTTGCCGCAGGACCCTTGATCGCCTCTCCCCTAACAATTGGGCTTACTGCTACGCGCGGCACATCCCGCGAAAGGATAAGCGAACGCATCCCCGGCACGGACAAAATGGGGTCAATGGAGAGCCAGGGGTTCGAGGGTCCGATCAAGATGGCATCTGCTCTTTCCAACGCAGTACGCGCTTCAGGGCTGACCGACGCCGCTTCAATGCCGTCAAAACGAATCGCCTTTACCGTCGGCTGCCAGCGATAACGCACGAAATAGACTTGAAATTCGATTTCACCGTGTTCTTCCGTATCCATTATCGTGCGTACCGGAGCATCTGTCATCGGCAATATCGAATGAGAAATGCCCAATCTTTTTGTCAGGGATTGCGTGATTTCGGTGAGGCGTTTGCCCTCATGCCACATCTGGGTACGCAGTAGATGGGTGGCGATGTCCTGATCACCCAAACCGAACCACGCTTCTTCACCATAGCGTTTCAGCGCGGAGAGCATGTTCCGGGTATCGCCTGCTATGCCCCAGCCATTGGTTTTATCCACCAGCCCACCAAGCGTGTACATGACGGTATCGAGGTCAGGGCACACGCGCAGACCGTAATGCCAGAAATCGTCACCTGTATTGACAATGATGGTCAGTGATTCGGGGGGCAAAATTTGCGCGAGACCATGCGCCAGCTTCGCGCCGCCCACGCCGCCCACTAAAACGACAATGTTGTTCAACGCCACAAAACGCTCTTTTCCAGTGGATGCCGTGTCTTTTCGCGGGCTTCGGCAGGATAACCCAGTGTGATTAATGCCTGCGGCTGCCAGTCATCCGGCAGTTCGAGTGCCGCTTTTACCACATCAGGACAAAACAATGGGGCGCACATCCAACACGCGCCCAACCCGGCGTCATGCGCCGCCAGCAGCAAATTTTGTCCCGCCATCGCCGTGCTTTGCACCGCCATCACATATTCATTATGGGCGCGGCGCTGGTCAGGGTAAATATCCATGTCCATCATGCTCAGGCACAGGGTAATCACCACAGGCGCGGACGTAATTCGGGCATACGAGCGTCCGGTGTCGGCGGCGATCACGTCCTCGGATATGCCATCGGCTTCCAGATCGCGCCGCAGTTGTTCGCCCATCGCCCGCGCCAATTGTTCTTTGATCGTCGGCTCATCCACCACACAAAACCGAAACGGTTGGCGGTTATGCGCTGATGGACTCCAGATCGCCGCCGTCAGCAGGGTTTCGATAGTTTCGCGCGGCACCGGATCGGGACGATACCGCCGGATCGAACGCCGCGTCATGATTGTATGCAAGATACCCGTTTGTTCGTGAAACAAGCCCGTTGTCCCTAATTTGGGCACACACGCAGGTGTGCCCACCCATATTGCAGATTCATCTGTACAAATCTTGCTCCGGCGGTCTGTACAAGACGTTTGCCGCTTCGTCTTCGGGTTCAAATTGCAACCCGCGAAGCAGGATGACCGGACGACCTTCATTGCCTTCGCCCGTGAGCAAATTCGCCGCTGACGCGATCATATCGGCATAGCCCTGTTGACTGACTCTCAAGACGCGCCCGAACAGGTCTTCATTACCCCGCAGGTCGAGCAGCGCCGGAATACCCGCCGCCCCAATCGCCACGCCGACATTGCCCATGCGGAATGGTCTGCCGTGCGAATCGCTGATGACAACGCCAACTTCTGCATTGGTGCGCTCGCGCAGGCAGTCACGCAGCGCCCGCGCCGAGGCATCGGGATCGAGCGGCAGCAAGAGCACGCGGTCTTCGCTGCCATCCACGTTCGACTGATCGATTCCGGCGTTGGCGCTCACGAAACCGAGCCGGTGGCGTACTACTAAAACACCGGGCGCGGCACGCGAGATGCTCTGACTCTCCTGCAAGACCAGTTCAACGATGCGCGGATCTTTGCGCGTGGTCTCGGCAAGCGTCACCGCTTCCGGTCTGGGAACGACGGTATTGAGTTCGACGATTCGCCCTTCGGCTTTGGAAACAATTTTCGACGTGACCACCAGCACGTCGCCAGTCTGGAGACTGAGGTTCGCTCGCGCCAGCGCATCCAGAATAAGCTGGGCGAGGTCGTCACCCGGCTTCACCAACGGAATGCCGGGCAACGCGATCATCGTAACAGTCAGAGTATCCAAGCGCTTAAATTCCGGTGATGCGAATGCCCGAACCGACGGCTTTGTACTTGCGGTTGATATACAGCAGCACCGGGGTCAGCGCTTCGGCGGCGACGGAATTTTCCAACGTGCCTGCGTCAATGCCGCGCATCCCCGCCGCCTCAACCAACCGGATCACTTCCTGCTTTGCCTCGTCGTCGTCACCTGTGATCAGGATGTCGCAATCGACTGGTGCATTGGGATCGTTCAGCTTTTCATGGCTTACATTCTGGAACGCGGAGACGATGCGCACACCATCGCCCAACAGCGCCCGCGCTTCGAGCGCCGCCGATTTGCCTTCCGGTATATGCACCGTGCGCACCTTCGGCGGCATCATCGGGACGGTGACATCCACCAGAATCTTGCCGTCGAGATAGGGTTTTACGCTGGTCAGCGTATCTTTATGTGCGCTGTATGGGACGGTGAGGACGACGAGCACCGCCTGCTGCGCCGCCTCACTGTTTTCCATGCCTGTCAGATAATCACCGCCAAGCTGTTGATTGAGTTCAGCGGCACGCGCTTTCGCCCTTTCGCCGTCGCGCGAGCCAATGATGACACGATAGCCGTGCAACGCCCAGCGCTGCGCCAGTGCGCTGCCTTCCTTGCCTGTTCCGCCCAATACGGCAACCGTGACGATAGACCGTTCCTTATCCGTCATGAGGTCTCCTATGATTCCGAGAGTCGTCCCGCTATTTTACCTGTTTCCGCCGAAATATCAGCGATGATTTGCGATGACGATTCGCCCTTATCTAGCGTTTGTTAGAATTCTGTTACGTCACATTCACAGGAAAAATGCGTTTTTAGCCTTAGAGGAATCCGCCTCTCAATTGGAGCATTTATGAACGCGCTACTCATCGACGAAAGTTCCCTGTATCGCTCACTGATTGTCGAAGTGCTGCGCTTTGAAGGCATCAACGTTCGTGTGGCAGACGACGCCGAGTCGGTTCGTGCTGCCCTGCAAGAGTCTCAATTCGATCTGGTGTTTTGCGCCCTGTACATGGACGGGATCGATTCCGTTTCCCTGATCGCAAAACTGCGTGAGCGATTTCCCTCTCTTCGGATCGTCGCCATTGGTCGGCGTTCAACCAGCAGCGATATTCAAGAGAAAGTCCTCGCTGAAACCCCGTTTTATCTTGTTAGACCCTTCACCATTGAATCCACGCTTCGGCTGGTTCGGGATGTCGTGGGACTGAGAAAGTCAAGAACGACAATCCGCGCAGCGAATGCAGTCTAGAGGGTGTGATGCACACGCCCCTTCATCCCCCAACCCCTTCTCCCACGCAAGCGGGGCGACAGCTTGCCGAAGCGAAGTGACGTAAGCAGGGTGAGGGGTAATCACGACATCAAAGTCGGTTCATAACATGCTCTAGTCTCAAGGGTTTATGCGACTTTCACGGCAACAAACCGTTTTAAGATATAGACACTGGTATTGGTAAACCAACTTTATTGCAACAAGGACGCCGTAATGGACGCGCTACTCATCGACGACAACACTCTGTATCACGCGCTCATTGTCGAGACCCTACAACCGGAAGGCATCGACGTTTACATGGTAAGTGATGCGGCAAGCGCCCGCGAAATCTTGAGCCGCATGGCGCTTCGCCTCGTCCTCTGGGACCCCTTTGTACATGGGATCAACGCGACGGCGCTGGTCTCCAAGCTGCACGAACGACACCCATCCATGCCCATCATTACCATCAGCCGCTATTCCCCCAGCGTGGCGGTTCAGCAGCAAATTCTTTCGTTTAGTTCTTATTATCTGGTCAAGCCGTTTACGAAAGAGGCATTGTTGCAGGTCTGCCGAGAAGCCGTCGGAATGAATAGGCTCTCGGCGGCAGGGTCATAGTGGATTTGGTTGAGCAGGGCGATTTGTCGGGTCGTCCTGCTTTTTTTCTAGAGCGTGTCTGAAAATTCCTGCTGAAGCTAAAGAAAAATCTCGGATATGCGCATGGGCAGACACATAGGTCTGCCCCTACCCTCTACTGCTTCTGATTTGCCCGCATTGCCTGCTTGACGTTTGCTTCGTAGCGATCCCATACTCGCGCGGAAAATGCCATCGCCTCTTCCGCAATCGCCGCTTCGTCCAGCGTGAGCAGTTTGCGATCCTTCATCAAGACCACCCCATCGCACATGGTCATCGTGACCATCGAGGACTCGAAGCCAAAGAGGATGTGCCACGGCAAATTGTCCGTCGTCACCGGCGTGTAGGGATGGTAGTCCACGAAGATGATGTCGGCGACTGCGCCCGCGATCAACTGACCAATCGGGTGTTTGGGGAAGAAGAGGTGCGCCAGTTTCGCGTTGTTTTCCACCGCCGCCTCTTTAATCCACAAGCCATTGGCACGGCGGGGATCACGGGCGGCGACCTTGTGCAGCAAATAAGCGGTTTTCCATTCCGCCCACATATTGTTGCTGAAACCGTCATTGCCGAGGCAGACGCGCACCCAGCGCTCCATCATTTTATCGAAGGGCATGATGCCGACGCCGTTGTTCATGTTGGAGCGCGGCTGGTGCGTCACCCAGTTGTTGTTCTGAAGCAGCGTCAGTTCGTTATCGTCGATGTGGACGCAGTGTGCGGCGATAGTCTTTCCGCCTTCCAGCACGCCGCTATCATGCAAGCGCTGAACGACGCGCTTACCGTGTTTGCGCAGACATTCCTCTTGATCAACTTCATGTTCGGCAACGTGAATGTGAAATCCGGCGTCGGACGGCTTGGCGGCAACGCACTTTTTCAGGGTCGCGTCACTCAGCGTCAGGCTGGCGTGCAGCCCAAACGTGCCACGCACGCGCGGGTGATTG
>DATGQJ010000056.1:0-3579 GCA_035304265.1 Oceanobacillus sp. | reverse complement strand
TCTCGTCGTTCGCCGGATCGAGTCCGGTGGTTTCAAGATCAACGGCGACAAGTTCGCCGTTCATAGATGCTCCATTCTGGTTGAAATAGGGTTTCGCTTAGTATAGCACAGCGCATCTTTGTATAACGAAAAGGGACACGGGCAACTTCCCCGTGTCCCTGCAATCATCAACGCGCTCAAGAAATTACTCGCCCGATTCGGTGGCTTCTGGTGTTGCTTCTTCAGTCGCTTCATCGGCTGATTCAGTTACTTCTTGTGTAGCATCCGCCGCTTCAGTGTCTTCATCTGCTACTTCGGTAGCTTCCGGTGTGGCGTCCACCGCTTCGGTGGCTTCTGGTGTCACCTCTTCGGTGCTTTCCGGCGTGATGGCGGCGGCTTCATTTTGCACTTCGGTGAAGGTTTGCTGTAGCTCGAAACGCAGATCGGGCAGATCACCGAACTCAATGCCGACTAAGCCTGCATTTGTAATCATGCTGTAGATTTCGTCGCTCAACATGAACCACAGCAGTGCCTGCACTTCGGTTCGTGCCAGTGCCAGCCGATTCAGAATCAAACGGACAGGCTGCGCAAGAGGATACGTGCCGTTATCAATGTTCTCTTGCGTAGGCTCAACACAACCGTCGCCTGCGTCTACTGCGACAGGGACAACATTTTCCTGTTCGCTTGCGAGCAGCGCCTGATATTCCTTCCAGTTCATGTAGGTGAGTGCGCCTTCCACGTTGGCGGTTGCGGCAGCACGATAAACCGGATCGTCGTCAAGCTGGATGTCCAGACGGCTTGGCGTCGCAGTGCCGGTAGCAAGGAACATGAGCAGGTCGGTGTACTTATTGCCCGGTTGCGGCGCAAACAGCGTCATCGGCGTGTCGGGGAAGTCCGGGCTGACCTGATCCCACGTCGTAACGCTGTTGGCAGAGGACGCGCTCCATGCGGTGGCAAGCTGCTCGGTGGTCAGGCAGGTGAGGAATTCGGTATCGGCGTTCGCCACCAGCACCACCGCCAGCGACCCAAGTTCCACAGGGAACGGCGTGACGTTGTTGGCGGCACAGTTATCCGCCTGTTCTGCCGAAAGGTCGCTGGATGCGACGACGATGTCGAGTTCGCCGTTGCACAGGCGGCGGAAACCATCCGCTTCGCCAAGATAGTTTTGATCGATGGTCACACCTGCTCGCTGCGCCGTGAAACCGCCGGTGACGTTCAGGATGTAGTCATTGGCGATGGTTGAGCCGCCCATCGTCAACGCGCCGAACAACCCTTCAGGGATTCGGAATTCGCCGACTTCACGTGAGAAGCGCCGTCCGGTCTGAAGTTCCTCAAGCAACTGCTGGTTAATCGCGTAGACCCCATCAGACGGGGAAGTGAAGCCAAAACTCTCTACCAGTGTTCGTGCTTCCTCGCTGGTAGCGGCATTCAGCAGATCGCCCAGACCAGCTTTGCTCATGCTGGCGCTGTTGACGTAAACCAGCAGTCTATCCGCGCCGCTGTAGACGCGCCCTTCGATGGCACTGGCTGAAGGAGTGGTGCAGCCGCCTGTTCCCGTGTCGAGTTGCAGGATACGCACCGCGTCGCCAGCAGCGGCAGCATTCGCGTAACTCACGACCCCAAGCGCGTTCGCGTTGGCGCTCACTGCATCGATGATGTCGGTATCTTCGCTTTCGGTCTGCACGTCGCTGCGAATGCCGATACCTTCCACCAGCGCGTCCAGCGCCGCGTAGACGGGGGTGTCGTCGCTGGGGACGACGATGGTGATTGGCGCGGATGCATTTTCGTCATTGACCTGTGACCAGTCATTGACCAGTCCCTGTGCGCTCGGCGCAAGCAGCGTTCGGAGTTGGTCGGAGGTAAGGCACTGGTCGAACGTCGAATCAGGGCTGGAAACGAACGCAATCGCGTTGTACCCCTCCAACAACTCAAGAAACTCTACCCCCGCCGTCGTGCAGTTCACTTCTTCGGCAGTTGAGAGTGGGCGGGTTGCCAGCGCCACATCCGCTTGATTCTGGCAGAACAACTCGATGCCGCGATCCGTTCCGGTGACGGTGATGGTGGCGTTGGTTTCGCTGGTTTCGGCTGCCGCCTCGAGGATCGGCGCGACGATACCGGAACCGACAATGGTTATTTCTTCTTGTGCAAAGGTGCTATTCACAAAAAGCGCGATCAGGCTCACCAGCCCAATCCAGCGCAAAAGAGACCGCATTGTTGATGCTCCTTGATGTGCAGGATGGCGTATAATAAGTTGCCGTACAAAAACGAACGCCATTGTACTTCGCGGCTATGAATTGTCCATAGACTCTTTCGGTAGGTAATGGAACACTCGATTTATGAACTGGTCGGCGGTGAGCCGACGTTTCGACAGTTGGTGGATGCTTTCTATCGTCGTGTGGAGCAAGACCCGCCCTTACGCGCGATCTTTCCAGAAGACATGGAACCGGGAAAGCGCTGGCAGTTTCTCTTTTTGTGCCAGTTTTTCGGCGGACCGCAGCAGTACGGGCAGGAACGGGGACACCCACGCCTGCGGATGCGCCATGCGCCATTTCCAATTGATGCACAGCTTCGTCTGCACTGGCTTGAGCACATGCTCGCCGCTATCGACGAGGTTGGCATTCAAGAGCCAATGCGCACGGTAATGCGCGATTATTTTGAACGTGCTTCTGAGCACATGATCAACCAACCTTAAGGGGCAACCATGAGCGAGCAAAACACTGCTGATCTGTTGGCTGGAAAATCGCCCATCGAGCGACTCGTCATTCGGCTCATACGCCTGCCACGCATCGCGCGGATCGCGTTCGCCGTACTGTTCGCAGTGGCGACCACGCTGCTGCTGACGCCGCTGATCGACGGCATTTATGTGCAACGGTTTTTTGACTTCAATACGCGAATGCTGCCCGCAATCGTTGCTACGGTGATCGGCATCGTGGTCTATTTTGTGGGTTGGGTAGTGTATGTCGGCTATGTCGGCGAGAGCGTGCGGGCGCGAAGGGCGGTCTTCTGGTACTTCTTCTACGGTACGCTCGTCATGATCGCCATTGTCTTGCTGCTCATCACCGGCGCATTGGACTTGACCCGTTAAGTTCATTCCAGCGTGAAGGTTGCCAGCAGCGGGCGTGTATCAGGCGTAGGTTGGTCAGATGTGGTTGCTGGCAGGCGGACTTCGGTCTGCCAGTCGTAAACAACCGCGCGTAGTTGATACTGTCCCGGTTCCAGTCCGGCGGTTTCAACGATCATCTGCTGGCAGCTTTCATTCTCCACAGGCAGACCTGCGTCAACGCTGGTGATAAAATCGCCATTGTCGTCTTCCAGATGCAGCCCCAGCGAGTACGTGCCGCGTGGAACGTCATCCCCCAAGTGCCAGCGCAGAAGCACCCGCAGCCGATCATGAACTGACGTTGAGACGGGCGTCAACAGATCAAGCGTGATATTCTGTTCAAATTGCAGGCGGTGCGCCGCTTCGGAAGTGTGGATGTTGGCATACAGCCCCAGATACAAATCGGGTTGGGCAATCGGAGATTGGCACAGGATAAAGCCACGCTCGGCTAGCGCAGTCTCGAAGCTTGATTGCGTGAATGGTCCGGGGCGGTGAAGCGG
>DATGQJ010000055.1:0-14657 GCA_035304265.1 Oceanobacillus sp. | reverse complement strand
GCATATGCTTTTGGCGAAACCGCCGTGTAATGTTTGAACTGTCGCTCGAATTGGCTGAACGACAGATGAAGCTGTGCGGCAAGGTCTGCCATGCGGATTTGACCATGAGAGCCATGCAGTAAATGTCCGGCAGTACGGATGAGCGTTACATCGTGCTTATGCTGATAAGCAATTTTGCAGACAAATTCCTGATAGCAGTCGATGGCTTCTTCATAGCCTCGATGCGCCACGACCTGCGTCAGATATTCCGCAAAACGCTGCCAATCCGCATCAAGACCGATCACATGCACCGTTGATGGATCGGGCTTAATATTCAAGATCGGCTTGACCGCCCACGGATACAACTGCATCGAAAGCATCTGGCAGAAACCAGCAGCGCGAATCCGAAGCGGCTTATATTGAAGCGGGTTTACAAATGCTCGTGGGAGTTCGAGCATTCCGTGTTCGCTCTCCAACACGAGCGGCGCACCCACGTTGATGATTACTTCAACGTAGGCGTCGGGCAGGTACACCTCACGGTTATAGCTTTCCGGGTCTTGCTCAAGCGCCCAAAAGCAGTTCACATCGGCTGCCAACATGGGCACCGGCGCATAGATCGGTTGATGCCGCATTCAACAATCTCACGCTAGCGACTCAGCAATCCACATTATAAGCCCATTGACCCTGTAGCCTATTGAAAAAATTCCGCATCTTTTTGGTGGTGCTTATCAGCCTGTTCGCCCCAAACCATGAGACGGATATGTTGTAGGGACACGATATATCGTGTCCGCCGCCTAATTGACGGAAACGGACAGGATGATGCTGTTCAATCAATTAATCCGGTGAATGCGCCAGTCGCTCGAAGCGGCTGGCTAGCACAAAAACCCTGCTGAAGCAGGCTCAACAGCCGACCTCAGACAGCAGACACGATAATGCGGCTTCCCATTTAAAGACAGAGGATATGTAGGGCAAGATAATGCGGTTTACCTATCAAATACGGAGCAAGGAGAGGATGATGCCTAAAGCGGATGCATTGTAGGGACACCACACCGTCGTGTCCGCCACGTGATTGATAGGAACGGACACGCAGTTGCGTGTCCCTACGATCTCCGTCTTTAATTGTAAAACCGCATGATCTTGTCCGCCTGATTTACACCGGATTTTAGGGAACGGACAGGATGATGCTATTTAACAAAATAGGACGGAGATGTTTATCTCGCACCTCACCCCCGCCTCGCTTCGCTCGACTCCCCCTCTCCACACAGTGGAGAGGGGGTTGGGGGGGAGGTTTAAACCTTCCCGCAAACTCCGTCTTGAATGGGAAAACAGCATCATCTTTTCCCTACATTCTTATCAATATTCGGCACAATGGTCCCACGATTTGTGGTCAGCATAGACCGTGTAAACGTCGGGATCATCCATCGCGATCAGGAAATTCGTCCAGCCACACGTGGAACCCGCCTGCCATGCGGTAAATTCCGCTGAAGATTGTTCAGCAGCCCGCGGATCATCGAACAACATGAAAAGGTAATTGGCACCGTAAAAATCCCACGAATAGGCGTTAGATGCCGTAATAAAGGATTGTACGTCGCTCGGTGAAATCGTGAAGCGGAAAGATATTACGAATGTCCGGTCTAATCCGGGTAGGCAGTGCCATTCAAGGTTGTCTGTGCTTGGGGGAAAGGCGATATTCGTAATTCTGGTCAGGCGTGCGGTTGAGGGAAAGAACGTATTGAAACACCCATAATCCGTGAACAGCATGACGTAAGATATCACGGCAGGGACACCACAAATGATAAGGAGTATGACAAGCGCCCGTAATAATTTCTTCATCTTGTTCATCGCTGGCTTTCCTGACATTTTCAACCACAATAAACATAGTGGCAAACCACCACAACCCGCGTTTTGCGGGGCTTTGTTGAGTCCATTCAAATCCGCAGCTTTCGCCTTCCCGCCGCATCCACGCTATAGTCGTTGGCACAGCCGCCACAAACCGAATTCAAACATTTTCCTGTTAATTATCTGTTTATCAGATAATCCTGACCGTACTTCGCAAGGAGCATTCAATGGAAACCCGCGCAATTGGCTCGCTCAATGTCACCGTCGTCGGCTTGGGCTGCAACAACTTTGGACGAAGGATCGACGAACAACGCACCGCAGCGGTCATTCACGCCGCGCTCGACGCCGGAATCAACTTCTTCGATACCGCCGACGTGTATGGTGACGGACAAAGCGAAGCCTTCATCGGACGCATTCTCGGAGATCGGCGTAAGAACGTGATCATCGCCACCAAATTCGGCAACAAAACCGAGTTGGGAAACGGCGCTCATCCTGATTACATTCGCAAAGCGGCAGAAGCCAGCCTCAAGCGCCTCAAGACCGACTACATCGACCTGTACCAGATACACAAGCCCGATCCCGACGTGCCGATTGCCGAAACACTGGGCGCATTGAATGAACTGGTGCAAGCGGGCAAAGTCCGTGAAATCGGGTGCTCCAATTTCTCTGCCGAGCAGTTGCGCGAAGCTGAAGCGTCGGTCAAGCAAGGGGCAGCGCGTTTCGTCAGCGTGCAGAATCACCTTCACCTGCTGCGCCGCGCACCGGAAGCCGACGTGCTGGCGGAATGCGAACGGCTTGGTCTCGCCTATTTGCCCTATTTCCCGCTGGCAAGCGGCTTGCTTACGGGCAAATACCGTTTGGGGCAGCCTACGCCAGAGGGCACACGCCTGACTGACCGCGCTCCATCCGATGAACAGCTTGAACAGGTCGAGAAGCTCATCCAGTTCGCCGAGTCGCACGGGCATACCATTCTGGAACTCGCCTTTGCGTGGCTGCTGTCGCATCCGGTGGTCGCATCGGTCATCGCCGGAGCAACCAATCCTGAGCAGGTGCAGTCCAATGTCAACGCGGCAAACTGGCAGATGACCAGCGACGAACTCGCCGAACTGAACGCGCTGCTGGAAGGCATACCCGGCTAGCCGCAAGCGAAAATGATGCTATCTTTGATGAAGATAGTGCTTGTTCCAAGAGGTGAACCACACAATGAAAAACCGAGTTGCGCTGTTTTGCAGTTCGCTGTGTGCCGTTGCGCTGATCACGGCGTGTTCGTCCACCCCCGAACCGGGCAAACCCGTCACCCATGCGAGCGTTTGCATCGAAGAAAATAACGAGCAGCGGGTTGCCATCGAAGGCTATCCCCGCCTGACCGGTATGTTCACGATGGTCAGCGACGACATGTCGGTTGGTTTATTTGAAGCGCCGCAGGGTCAGGGTGAATCGATTTCGGCACGGTTGACCGTTGGCACCGGCGCGAATCAGGTCGAAGACCTGCCGGATGAATATACGGAGGACGATCTAAAAATACACACGTCCGACAATCAGGTGGTTTCAACCGATGATCGGATACGGGTGCATGGCAGGCTGGCACGTTACGAAACCGGCGATGGTGGATTTGCCTGTTACATCAGCGTCGATCTGGTCGAAGATGTTGCAGACGAGGAGTAAAACATATGCAGTATCGCCTATTGGGACGAACGGGCGTCCGGGTATCGCCCCTGTGCTTCGGCACGATGTCGTTTGGGGATACCTCGGACGAAGCAGAGTCGGCGCGAGTATTCAACCGCTGCCGCGAAGCGGGGATCAACTTCTTCGACTGCGCCAACGGCTACGCCAAAGGACGGTCTGAGGAAATTCTAGGTAAGTTGATCGCAGATTGCCGCGACGAAGTGGTGATCACCAGTAAAGCAGGTTTTCCGCAGGGCGAAGGGGTCAATAATCAGGGCGCATCACGGCGGCATTTGCAGTTACAGGTCGAAACCAGCCTCAAGCGCCTGAAGACGGACCGCATTGACGTGTATTTCATCCACCGCTTCGACAAAGACACGCCCATCGAAGAAACCGTGCGCACGCTGGATGACTTGGTGCGTCAGGGCAAAATCCTGTATCCGGCGGTGAGCAACTGGGCAGCATGGCAAATTGCTACGGCGCTCGGCATCTCTGCGCGGTATGGCTGGGCGCGGATCGAGGTCATACAGCCGATGTACAACCTCGTCAAGCGGCAGGCAGAGGTCGAAATTCTGCCACTGGCGCAGGCGGAGCAAATCGGCGTGATCCCCTACAGCCCGCTTGGTGGCGGTTTGCTCACGGGCAAATACACGACCACGCAGACAGCACAGGATGGTCGTCTCGTCCAGAACCAGATGTATTCGGTGCGCTACGGTGAACCGCTGTACTTCGAGATCGCCGAACGATTCGCCGCCCATGCGAAAGAACGGGGTTATCATCCGGCGACGTTGGCGGTGGCATGGGTGATGTCGCATCCGGGCGTGACCGCGCCGATCATCGGAGCGCGTAACGTGGAACAGTTGGAAGCCTCACTCGCCGCGTTGGACGTGGACATGACTCCCGAATGGTGGGCGGAAATCTCGGCGCTTTCGTATGAGCCGCCACCCGCCCATGACCGACTTGAGGAACAGCGGCAGGGGTGAGTAGCGTCTTGGGCTGCGGATATACAAAGGTTGAATTCCGATCCCGGTTCTTAATGAGCACTGATTCTAACCGTCTCCGAATGTACTCTTGAAATAGAGAAACAAACGGAGGCGGAATATCATTCGTGAAATTAAAAAATCTGCCCCACACGCAGCGAGATTTTTCCCATTCCTCAATGCGCTTCTGACCGTGTTTCGCGCTTGTCCGTGAAGTCTTCCCCTACTCTAGTAAATAAACCTTTCAATCTATCTTTGGATAGATGACTGCCCCTGTGGTTTAGCCGTAGGATGAAACCGTCAACGATAAACACGAGGAGAACAGCAATGTTTCCACCTGCATCACCGCTGGGAGAGCGAGTTCGCGCACAGTCGGAGCTGCAAGAGCTGGAAAAACGAGCGACGTGGAATGCGCAGTTTCAGCCGACGAGACGCTGGCGACTTCCCAGATGGTTCTCGTTTCGGCGGCTCAAGACAGACAAACGGTCTACGACAGCGATTTATCCAGTCAAGGCAGAAGGTTAGTATCCATGTCGCTCCCGATTCAGTCGGGAGTGACGATCAGGAGATTGAATGTTCAACTACAGTGAGATCGAAGCACAGGGTCAGGAACGCTTGAATGCGATGCACCGCGAAGCCCGTGACCATAATCGGGTAAAACACCCTGAATCCCCGTCTTCAAGACTGGGCAGCCTGTTGATTCGCACAGGTGAGAAGCTCGTGAGTTTTGCCAATCCCGAACCGACCATCAACCCGCAGCCGAACCCTGAGTGCTGCTAAGAAAATCCGTCGGGGTACATCACGTACCCCGATCCCCGTTTTTATCCTTTCACTCTAAGTACCCCCGCGTTCCCCATCAGGGATTTTTTGGCTTACAATGGACAACTATGAACTGCTGCTAGAGGATCGCCATGAGCAATTTGCTGCGGAAACTGTTTGGTAGCACGGACAGCAAACCTCATCCACTTGAGACGCGAGAAGAACACACTCGTTTCGAGTCGTCGCCTGATGCGACACGCCAGAAGCCCGATCCGGTTTATCCAAAAGTGCTGGCAGTGGTTCACAATCCGGTCATGCGAACACACGGCGGGCGCAAAATCAAAGACGTATACGGCTGGAACAATCCGGATAAGCTGGCGCAGCGCTACATCGAAGACATCCAGTTTGCCAGCTATGGCTACGCCAACTACCAGATCGTAGAGCGTATCGAGGTGGATGCGTTCCCGATCAAGAAAGACGGCTACTGTTATACCGATCAAAGCTTCGCCAATGCGTGGCAAAGCAAGCATTTTCACCAACCCGACGCGGTGGATTACCTCGCGCTGGTGGACGAATTCAAGATGATCGAGAAGGTGAACAGCGGCGAGATCGACGAAGTGTGGCTGCTCGGTTTCCCCTACTGTGGCTACTACGAAAGCATCATGGCGGGACCGGGCGCGTTCTGGTGCAATGCACCGCCGTTGGAGCGCACCGAACACGCCAAGCGCAAATTCGTGATCATGGGCTTCAACTACGAGCGCGGTGTGGGCGAAATGCTGGAAGATCTGGGACACCGCGCCGAGTCGATCCTTATGAAAGTGTTCGAGCGCACGACGGGCGATGCCAACCTGTTTGAGCGTTTCATGCGTTATGACAAGAAATATCCCGGCGAAGCGGAATGCGGCAACGTTCATTTCGCGCCCAACAGCCTGAAGGACTATGATTGGGGCAACCAGCGTTTTGTGCCAAGCCGCTGCGACACGTGGTATAACTTCCCGGATTTAAGCGGCGAACCCCGAATGGTGAACTGCAAAGAATGGGGCAACGGCGACATCCGCGAGCATCACGTCTGGTGGTTCCTGCACTTCCCGCATTTCGTTGGCGAGAGCAACGGGATTAGCTGGAACTGGTGGGAATACGTGATTGATCCCAACCGCGTCCCTGCCGGGTGAAAAGATAGTCGTTCACTTCGCTTTCAACCGCAAGTCTACCAGCAGATCGTTCAACGCCGCTTTGCCAGAAGGTGTCTCAGGTAAGGTGCTGTTCGCGCTTGCCTGTTCAAGCTGACCGCGCAAACGATCATATTCCCCTTGATAGAAGGTCAAATCTGCGCTTTTCAGCGTTGATTTCTCCGCACCTTCCAACTTACGGGCGATCAGTTCGTGGACATAAGGCAAATTGTAGACGTAGTTCAGGTGAACCAGATTCGCCTCGACTTCTCCCGTTTTCATCAGGTGGATGCCAGTGAGCAGCACCCGCAGGACGTAAAGCAGCGGTTTGACGCGGGGCGGGTTTTCTTTCGCGAACAAATCCCATTGGGTTTTGGCGAACCCGAAATAATGATGCGCATGGTGACGAGTGATACAGGATCGGGCAATCCGTTTCAGTTCGTCATGCTCAGGCGATGTATGGACGATCAATGGCGAAAAGATTTGTTCCAGCACGTAGCCGTTGCGTTTGAGCATCATCTCGAAATACTTGCGAACGTCGTGTGTCACGAGATTGATCTGTAAATCGCCATGCATTTCAGAGACTTCGACAGTCTCTTCCAACTCGTTCAGACCAACCACCTGCTCGACAGGCAGGATATGTACGCCGCGCAGGTCGTAATCCGAATCCGGCGAGGGGAAGCCATAGAGATGTGCGCCGCTGATCGTGACGAACAACAGCGGATAAGCCTGTCCGTCAACAACTTGGCGCAGGTCGTCATTGGGAATCACAGCACACTCCTACGCGCTTTGATGAGAAATGCGTTTGCCCGTTCGTAGTCCGGTCTTTCCGGCAGCGTCGAGGTCTGGAATGCCTCGTCAAAGGATTTATGCAGACTCAACCGCCATTCGTTGACCGCTTCCCATTCCATTTCCTCACGCCGAATCGCCAGTAGTTGTTCACGGTGTTCTTCGACGCGCACGGGAATATAACCCTCACGCAGTGCGATGATGCCGGACAGCAGCAGGCGAATCAGATGCATGGCGTGTTTCCAGCGAATGCTGCCATGATTTCGAATGTCCTGCTGCATTTTCTTGAACTGAGAGAGCACGTAGCCGTTGTAGGTCTGGTAAATCATCTTGGTCACGAAAATGCTGCGGATGTCCAATAGTTCCTGAGCAATCGGCGTGCAGTGTTCGACCAGCGGCGTATAGAGGCATTCCAGAATGTTGGGATTCGCCTTCAACGCAAGCACGATGAACTTCTGCAATTCCCAGTATGCTTCTTGCGTCGCGTCGTTTTCGATTTGCTCCGGCACGCCATAAAGCGACCAGTGTAAATCGGCAGGTGGCAAATAAATTCCCCGAATATCGGTATCCGAGCCTTCTTCGTCCAATC
This sequence comes from Oceanobacillus sp., assembly GCA_035304265.1. Classification (GTDB taxonomy): domain Bacteria; phylum Chloroflexota; class Anaerolineae; order Aggregatilineales; family Phototrophicaceae; genus Flexifilum. The sequence continues at coordinate 6,888 of DATGQJ010000055.1, read as the reverse complement.
CAAATGCCCGCGAACCGATGACGCAGCGATAGATCACATAATCGTACAGGTTGAATGTCCCCGCGCCTGTCTCTAGGGGATTTTGAAAATGCTTGCGAATCGTGAACTGGCGACGGTGCAGCGCCGCTTCGCTGTCGTCCATGAAGCGAACGCGGTAGGTGTGGGTGTTATCCGGCGGCGATTTCACGATTACGCCGACTGTGCCACGCGGGAAATCGAGCGCGCCATTCTGTCGCTTGATCTCTACGTTGGTGACGACCTGCGTTCCGATGGGGACAATTTGATTCGGATTGTAATCCACGACTTTCACCTGCCTGACTGACAGGTATCAATCGTAGCAGGTTCTTAAGAGGTTATGAAGGTCAAAACAAGCTGCTAAGGAAAGGTTCGCCTGCTTATTGGACGAAGATAGGCAGGGTAAAACAGATGGTTGTGCCGGAGGCATCATAGTCGGCGATCCAGATTTCGCCACCGTGCCGTTCGATCAAGCCTTTGCAGATCGCCAGTCCCAAGCCCGCCCCGGTGCGCCGGGTGAGCTTATGCTCAGACTGGAAAAACGCCTCGAAAACCATCGCACGATCTGCTTCGGGGATGCCGCCGCCCTGATCCGTGACCGAGACTTCAATCGCTTCACCCTGCGGCTGTGCGGAAACCACAATCGAAGTTCCCTGAGGCGAGTGTTTGGCGGCATTCCCGACCAGATTGACCAACACCTGCGCAATACGCCCTCTATCAATAGAAACCTGAGGCAACTCCTGAGGGATGTCGAGGGTAAGCTGATGATTGGAAGCAAGCGTATCTAACTGCTGCTGCGCCAGCTTGAAGGCGCTTGCGAGCGGGCATAGCTCCCGGTGGATGCTCAAAGCGCCTGCCTGTAAGCGGGAAAGGTCAAGCAGTTGTTCCACCAGTTCAGTCAGCTTGTCGGCTTCATCGTCGATAACGCTGACGAAGGTTTGCCACCGTTCCTGTTCCCACGAGACATCTTTCGCCAGCAGGGTCGAAGCAAAACCCTTGATCGAGGTCAATGGCGTGCGCAGTTCGTGCGAAACCGTCGCCAGCAGTTTCATTTTAAGCTGGTTGGCGCGTTCGGCGTCGGCACGGGCGGACTGCGCTTCCGCCAGCAGCGCGTCCTTCTCCTGATTGGCTTGTTCCAGATTTGCGGTGCGTTCCTGCACCCGCTGCTCGAGGCTGGCGTTCATCTGGCGCAATTGTTCTTCCAACGCCTTCTGTGTGGTAATGTCCACAAATGCCCAGTAGATCGAACCGGGATTTCCGTCAGGCTCGTACATCAGCGTCATGGTGGCGATCACTGCAACTGCCTGGTCTCGGTGGTGCGGTTGCAGAAACAGTTCCATAGACGGAAAAGTCTTCTTTTGCAGAAGGTTCATCAATGCGCTACGAAACGCAGCGTGCTGTTCCTTACTGACGAAAACGAGAAGTGGTTTATCGATCAGCTCATTTGCCTCAACGTTGAGGAGAGCTTCGGCAGCGCGATTCACACGTTGGATTGCCCCGCGTAAATCGGTCACGATATAGGCGTCTGGCGCAAATTCAAATAACTGCCGGTAGCGCTGTTGTTCCCGAACGAGCGCGTCACGAGTCTCGTCTAGCATTTCACCTTGCTCGCGTAATTCCGCTTCAGCAGCATCCAGTGCTTCAAGGGCTTGCGCGAAGTCTGCTATGAGTTCATCGAGTAACTCAGGCAGAGGCGCGTTCTGGATGGCGTTCGCTTGTAATTCAAGAATACGGGCACGAAAGTCATCTACTCGTTGTCGTAACATATTCCGACGACTCATAGAGCACACTGCAACACGGACGAAAATGGTGTGGACTATTATGGCGACGGTGTCATCCGATTATACTTTACAATTTATGTTTCAACACAAGGAGTGCAATAATTTCTGTTAGAATTCTCATACACCCCTGAAAACTACTCAACGATAGCTACACAGATTCCCCAGATATACTTCAGAATGAAAGCAGTGAACGTGCTCAGGCGGATACCATGGCGACCATTCTGGTAATCGACGACGAAGAAGCGATCCGCAAGACTGTTGAGGCTTCTCTGAAGGCAGATGGCAACGAGGTCTACCTTGCCGAAGACGGGGTGCAGGGCTGGGTAGCATTCCGGCGCTACCGTCCCGACCTTGTGATCCTCGATACGATGCTGCCGACGATGAATGGATTGGAATTGCTGCATCGAATCCGGCGCGAATCCGACGTTTGTGTCCTGATGCTTACCGCGAAATCCGAAGCGATGGATCGGGTAACGATTGGTGCGGACGACTATCTGACCAAGCCGTTCAACCCGCGCGAGTTAGCGGTTCGCGTGAAGGTCATGCTGCGGCGCAGGCGCAAGTCCACGATAGAGGAAGCGCGTATCTTCGCATTCAAACACATTCGGATCGACGTTCAGCGCCGCGAAGTCTGGCGCGATGGCGAGCCTATCGACTTAACGACGTTGGAGTTCAACCTGCTCTCGACGCTGGCGGCTTATGCAGGAACGGCGATGAGCCGTGAGCAGCTATTTGAAAAAGTATGGGGCTACGATTTTTACGGCGGAGATCGGGTGGTGGATGTGCATATCGGTCACATTCGCCAGAAACTAGAATATGCGCCAACCAAGCCACAGTTTATCCTCACCGTGCGCGGTGTCGGCTATAAGTTCGGCGATGTACCCCCGTGAAGCGAGGCAGCCTGCCCTAAAATTCATCCCATTCCCAGATGGTGTAGAGCACTTCTTCCGGCAGCCGATGCCCCGCCTGTGTCAGCGTCATGCAGATTTCGCCGTGATGATACCATTCATGCGCCAGCAGATAGCCGAAGAATGCTGACGGGTGCGGCTTGTAACCTTTCACCTTGCCACTTTCAAAGCTCTGCATCAGAAGCATAGCAATCGCCTTCGCCGATCCTTCGAGTGACGCACGCAGATGCTCTTTGGTCAACGCTTCTTTTTCGACTTGCGACTTGACGGGTATGCGCTCGAAGCCGTTGCTGATTTCAGGCGTCAGTTCCAGCCACATCAGGCGAACGTTGTGGATGTGAGCGAACAGTTCACCGACGCTGCGCCCTTTCATACCCACAGGCACGCCCGATAACGCTTCGGGCTGCACGGCATCCAGCAAATAAAGGTTGATGTTGCTATGACGATTCCAGGTGTCTACCACTGGATGTAAGCCGCTCATCATGCGCTCCAAAAATCACAAATAACTATATGTCTCTAGTATGGGGGCAAACGTATCCAGTTTTCATGCAGAGTTAGTGAAGAGCATAAGAAAATTGGGCTATTTCCCTTAAAACAAAACGGAGAACCATAAAGGTTCTCCGCGCAATGAGCAGTCGGCACGCCTATTCTTCCACGGTGGGAAGCCCGACCACAACCTGAGTCCCTTTGCCCACAATCGACTGGATTTCCAGCTTGCCAAAGTGAATTTCGATGAGCCGCTTGGCGAGGGGCAGCCCCATGCCCATCCCCTGCTGTTCACGGTGTTCCCGGTCAAGCTGCTGGAAATCTTGCAGCGCCAGTTCCAGCTTATCCGGCGGAATGCCGTCACCGTTGTCGATGATGCTGATCCAGACCATGTCATTTGCACGCCATTGGGTCACGTTGACCGTGCCGTCGGCTTTAGCGAAGACCAGCGCATTCGCGATGATTTCGGCGAATGCCTGCTTCAACGCCGCCGGATTGCACAAGACCTGCGCATCACGGTCACTCAGTTGCATGTTCAAGTGGACGGTTGGCGGATGATTATAGGCAAAGCGGCGGGCAAGATTGGTCGCTGCCGTCAGCATTTCCCACATTTGCATGGGAACGCCCTGTTCCGAAATCGCCTGTTGGCTCAACAATCCGGTTTCGATCTGGCTGCTAAAGACAAGCTGCTCGACCCGATGACTGAGGCGGTTGCTGCCTGCCTCAATCGTATCGAGCATTTCCTGAAGCTCGCTGGTGGAAAGCTGTCCAATCTGGCGGGAAATGACTTTGAGCACCGTCGTCATCGACACCAGCGGGGTACGCAGTTCGTGCGTTACCATGCGGGCAAGCTGCTGTTTGAGGGTATCAATCCGACTCTCCGCGCTTTCCAGCAGGGTTTGGTGGCGCTGCAACCGTCCATTGATCGCCGACATCAGTTCATCGAACGTGAACGGTTTGGTAAGGTAGTCGTCCGCGCCCATGGTCATACCCTGACGCAGCGAATTTCGGTCTGCCTTCGCGGTGATAAAAATGAATGGAATGCCCGCCGTATCGGGCTGCTCCCGAAGCTGGCGCAGCACTTCGTAGCCATCGATTTCGGGCATCGTGATGTCACAGAGAATAAGGTCTGGGCGTTCGGTTCGCGCGAATTCAATCGCAGCGTAACCATCACTGGTCCCATTGACTTCGAAAGACGAGTATTCCAGCATTTCGACCATGTCGTTGAGCAGCGGCTGCTCATCTTCGACGACAAGGATTTTGGTCATCTTTTGAATCCTTGAGTGAAACGTAAGTATGGGATAACAACCAACTATATTTTAATGTGCTCTATAGAATTTTTGAGTATAGAAACTTTGCGAAGAATTTGTGAAAAACGTGATGGGGCAGGGGCGTGGAACGTATCCACAGGCTTACGCTTGCACTCAAATTACAGTTTATGCTATAATTTCGCCTACAGATTTTGGAATGTCTGTGAGGCAGGCTGTGCCTGCACCGCGCGGGGGAAGCGCGACCCCACAGTCGTTTATACACGGAAGTGATTGGGTCAACAAACCTCCCAATAAAGACGCTGGGCAGGCTTTGTTTTTATATAGGATGAGAGGAAAAAGCTATCAGTTCCCAGGATTCGCTTCGCATCAATAATCAAATACGCGCGCGTGAAGTGCGCCTGATCACCGACTCGAACGAGAACTTGATCGTTCCGCTGCACGAAGCGCTGGCAATGGCGGAAGAAAAAGGGCTTGATCTGGTCGAGGTTTCGCCCAATGCTGATCCGCCTGTGTGCCGGATCATGGACTTCGGCAAGTATCAGTACCAGCGGCAGCGACGCGAACGTCAGGCACGCAAACAGCAGAAGACAATCGAAGTCAAGGAAATTGTGCTGCATCCCAAGACTTCTGAACATCATCTCGGTTTCAAGGTTCGGGATGCGCGGCGTTGGCTTGAAGGCGGTATGAAAGTGCGAGTGCGAATTCGCTTCCGGGGACGCGAGATCGCCCACGCACAGATCGGGCGGGATCGTCTCGATAACATCGCTAAAGACCTTGGAGATGTAGCAGTCATCGAGCAACCTCCAAACATGGAAGGAAGCACGATGCTGATGGTGCTTGCTCCGGCGAGCGAAGGCAAGAAAAAGTAGCAATCACGCTGTACAGCGTCAGGGAGAGAGATTGTGGGTAAGAAGTATAAGCTGAAGACACACAAAGCGACTGCCAAGCGCTTCCGCGTATCCGGCAGCGGCAAAATCATTCGTACCAAAGGCGGCAAAACGCACTTTCGCCGTCGTCGCTCGTTCCGTGCGAAGAACATGCTGAGCAAGTCGCTTGTGGTGACCGAAGCCAGCGACAAGAAGCGTATTATGCGGCTTGCACCTTATCTGAAGCTTTATAAGGCGCATCCACCCGCCTAACGCACCGCAAGTTTTGACCGTTGGAATTTCCGACCCAGGGCGGACGCTCTGGGTCTTTGTTGCAGGAGACATGCAAGATGGCAAGAGTAAAAACTGGCTACACGCGCCGCCGCCGCCACAAGAAGGTGCTGAAGCTGACCAAAGGACAGTGGGGCACGCGCGGGCGTTTGTTCCGCCGCTCGAACGAGGCGATGCTCAAGAGTCTGTGGTATTCCTACCGTGACCGCCGCGCACGAATGCGCGAACTCCGCAGTCTGTGGATCGTCCGTATCAACGCGGGCGCTCGTCAGAATGGGTTGAGCTACAGTAAGTTCATCTACGGACTGAAGAAGGCAGGCGTGCAGTTGGATCGTAAGGTGCTGGCAGACATCGCCGTGCGCGACGCCGCGACCTTTAGCAAACTTTCCGCGCTGGCGCAGCAGAACCTATAACGAATCGCTTTCTTGACTGGGTTCGACATGGGGTACAGTAAAGTACCCCTTTTTGTTCATCCAATAGTTGACGGAATTGCTCATGGAATGTCGTGTCGGGTGCGGCGCTTGCTGCATCGCCCTGTCGATTTCGTCGCCCATCCCCGGTATGCCCGATGGCAAGCCTGCGGGCGTGCGCTGCGTCCAACTCACCGACGATAACCGCTGCAAATTGTATGGACAGCCGGAGCGTCCGGAAGTCTGCAACCGGCTGCGCCCCAACGAAGAGATGTGCGGCGATAGCTTTGAACATGCTTACTCTTATCTGATCGAGTTGGAGCGCCTTACCTGTCCTTCCCCTGAGGAACTGGATAAACTGCTGGCGGTACTGGCAAAGGGCGGGACGACTTGATCACCAGCTTGCAGAACGAGCGCGTCAAGCTGGCACACGCGCTGCAAACACAGGCGAAAACCCGGCGCAAAGAAGGCAAGATGGCGCTGGAAGGCGTGCGCCTGATCCGTGACGCGCTGGAACGCGGATTGACGCCTGAGTTCATTCTGTACGACCCCGACGCAGTGGACATTGATGCGGTTGTAGGGACTGAGCAATCCCCGTTGCCCATACCGGTTACGGCTGAGATCATCCGCTACGTGAGCGATACTGAGACGCCGCAGGGGATCGTCGGGGTATTCCCGATCACTGCGCCCCCACTACCGGAAACGCCTCAGCGAGTCCTGATCCTCGATAATCTGCGCGATCCGGGCAACATGGGAACGATACTGCGTACAGCAGCGGCGGCAGGTGTTGAGGTGGTGCTGCTCTCGCCCGGAAGTGTGGATGCCTACAACCCCAAAGTGCTGCGCGGCGGCATGGGCGC
>DATGQJ010000054.1:0-5458 GCA_035304265.1 Oceanobacillus sp. | reverse complement strand
CCGGCAGGTAGCGGGCAGGTCATCAGCATCGGCATGTAATCAGAAATTTGACCCGAAGACGGGCGCACCTGCGTGTGCGCCCAACTCAAAACCCCTCGCTCACTTCATCCAATCGCGCCACTTCATCCTCACTCAACCGCCAGCCAATCGCCCCCGCGTTATGTTCCATCTGCTTCGCATTCTTCGCGCCGGGAATGGGCAGCGTGCCCTTGCAAATCGTCCAGTTGAGCGCAACCTGCGCCGGACTCTTGCCGCCATGCGCTTTACCAATCTCGCGCAACGCCTCGATTAACGGCGGCAGTTTCGGCAGCAGTTTTCGTGCCTGCCGCGCCCGATAACCCGCCGGCGGATTTTCAACCGTGTACTTGCCCGTCAGCAAGCCCATTCCCAACGGGCTGTAGGCAATAATACGAACGTTGTGCTCGCGGCACGCCGCCATCGTCCCGTCGCGCTCAATCTTCCGGTTGATCAGGCTGTACTCCACCTGATTACTCGCCAGTGGATACCCCCGCTTTGCCAGCGTTTGGTGCGCACGAATCGTCTGCTCGCGGTTGTAGTTGGAGACGCCCACCGCCCGCGTCAGCCCCGCATCCAGCGCATCCGCCAGCGCGTTCGCCGCATTTGCCACCGGGAACGTCGGCATATTCCAGTGAATTTGATACAAATCCACCTGCGCCAGTCCCAACCGCTTCAGGCTTCCCCGCAGCGCCCTGATCAACTGCCCGCTCGTCACACGCCACGGCATCGGAAGAAACTTGGTCGCCACATACACCTTCTGACCGCTTTCTCGCATGAATTGCCCCAGCAGCCGTTCCGACGTGCCAAAGCCATACAACTCTGCCGTATCGAAGAAGGTCACGCCCGCATTCACCGACGCATCGAACGCCGCTCGCACGTCGGCATCGCTGTACCCCTTGCCAAAACCCCAGACCAGCTTATCGCCCCACGCCCATGTCCCCGTCCCTATCTCAATCGCGTCGGGCAGTACGTGCTCCGCAAACCCCTGTTCGACACTTTGCACGCTCATTGATCATCCCTTGTCTCGCGTTGTCGGGTTTTACCCCAAACTCTCAATCGCGCTCTTCACGATTCGAGCGCTCTCACCCAGTTTGTGCTGCTCTTCGTCACTTAGCGTCACCGGCAGCGTATCGCCAACCCCATTTCCCTGCACCATACGCGGCAATGAAATCGTCACGTCGCGAACACCCGCCACTTCGTCCACAGGGGCGCACACCGTCATGATCGAATGCTGGTTGTGCGTAATCACGTCGATGATCCTTGCCAACGCGCTCCCGATGCCGTAATAGGTCGCGCCCTTTCCTTCGATGATGTGGTATGCCGCACGCCGCACCGCCGTGTCAATCTGCTGGCGATCCGCTTCGGTCAGCGTTACCCCGCTGCGCTGCATGAAATCTTCCAACGGAATGCCGCCTACACTTACAATCGACCACGTGAGCACTTCCGAATCCCCATGTTCACCCAGCACGTAAGCGTGGACATGATACGAGTCCACCCCAAGCTGCCGTCCCAGCAGCGCACGGAAACGCGCCGTATCCAGCGTCGTTCCGCTGCCAAGCACTCGACTCTTTGGCAAGCCTCTTTCCGCGACGATTTGCGCAGTCAGGTGTGTCATCACGTCTACCGGATTGGTCGCCACCACAATCACCGCGTCCGGCGCATTGTCCACAATTTGAGGGATCACCTGCCGGAACACACCCGCGTTCCGCCCCAGAAGTTCAAGCCGTGTCTCGCCCGGTTTCTGGTTTACCCCCGCCGCCATGATCACCACCTGACTTCCGGCGAGATCGGCGTACTGCCCCGCGCGAATCGTCATCGGCTCGGCAAACGGAACCGCGTGCAGAATGTCGTCGGCTTCAGCTTCTGCCCGCTTCTGGTTGATGTCCACCAGCACGATTTCACGTCCGACCCCGCGCATCACCAGCGCATATGCCGCCGTCGCACCGACCAACCCCGCCCCCACAATGCCGATTTTCATTCATTGCCCCCTTGTTCTGAGCGGATACCCCAGACGCGAATTGTACCGTCAGCCCCACCGGAAGCGATCAATTTCCCAGACCACAACCGTAGTTGCTCAAGCTCCTCCACCTTCCCTGTGCATGGAACAGCAAACCCCTATGCAAACAGGATCATCCAAACCACCCGAAACCGCCAATCCATTGCCCTAAATTACATTGGCTCATCTCCTTCCATGTCGCTTCCCACACGCTTCAATCCCTTCCCGCTTTTCTCCCCTCTCCCCGCTTGCGTGGGAGAGGGGTTGGGGGTGAGGGGCGAAATATGGTCCAAAATGTCCACATTTCGACCTCATTTTCTGTTATGCTGCAAGCAACCTTTGGTTGCCAGCACCTTTAGAACCCAATATCGTGTTACAACCTCCGCTTGCGAGGGAGAGGGCTAGAGATGAGGGGTCATCAACGGCAAAAACGGCAAGAACCTCTCGTGGCAATGCCGCACTTTTCTCGGCAATGGCATCTACGAGCGAAACCATTGCCGATCTATTTCCCCTTCGCGACCTTTGCGGTTCAAATCGCGCTCTTTGTGGCACTGGATTGGCACTTGTGGCAGTGATTTGAGGGAAGAGTGCCACAAATGCCACAGAGAAAAAACGTTGTGGCAGTGCCACAACTAGGGGTTGTCTTGAAGTTCGGTATCCCGGTACACGCCGCCCGTCAGATACGTCACCGCCATCCACAGCGAACGCGCATGACGGTAAAACAGCGTCACGAAGACGATGTTGTAGACCACCCAGAACAGGATGTGCGGAAGTATCGGCGGCTGGAACAACGCATGAACGAGGAAGAACCCGCCCATCGTCGTCATCTCCGCCAAGCCGAGGTTGAAGTACATCCCGCCCACCGACTCACCGGACTCGCGCTCGAAGTGAACGCCACAGTTGGGGCAAGTCTTGTTGACGGCGAAAAGACCGCGAAACGTGCGTCCTTGCTCGCACGAAGGACAGCGCAACGTCAGCCCAACCCAGAGCTTATGCAGCACACGTCGCCATTTTGGAGACATAGGAAAACTCACTTATGCTTTCAAGCTTTCAGCGTCGCCGCTGTGTCCACAACGTCGCCAGCACCACCGTCAGCATCACAATCTCGCGCCCGCCGGGAAGCATATCAGCCGTTACTACGCTGAATGGCACAGGCACGAACGTCAGCACGAACGTTGCCAGCGCCACGACGGCAATCACCCGCCGTCGTGGGTCAAGCGGCGTGATCATATCTAGCGGCGCGGCATACACTCGCCCGAACAAGAACAGGAGCACCAGCCACAACAGCCATGCTTCCGAGAACAGAAACACCAGCAGCGCCATACCGATCAGCAGAGGATAGTACAGCTTTCGCGCCGCGTCGCCGATCAGCGTGTAGAGTACGTGTCCGCCGTCAAGTTGACCGACAGGCATCAGGTTCAATGCCGTCACTAGCAAGCCCGTCCATCCTGCCTGCGCGATCTGGTTCAGCGTCACGTCTTCGCCACCGCCCGGCAGGAAACGTCCAAACACGACGATCTTGGAGAAGGCATAAAGCAGCGAATTGCCCTCCATCAGCCCGTCAGGATTAATCGGACCAACCTGAGAAGTCGCCAAGCCGATGAACACAATTGGGATGGCAAACACCAGTCCAGCTAAAGGACCCGCCGCCCCCACGTCGAGCAGCATCTTACGGTTGCGCATCGGCTCGCGCAGTTGGATGAACGCCCCGAACGTTCCGAACGGACTCAACGGCGGCGGCGCAGGGATGAAGTACGGCAGCGTCACCGCCAGCTTGTGATAGCGTGCGGCGAAATAGTGTCCCAGTTCATGTGCGCCGAGGATCAGCAGCAAACTGATTGCATACGGAAGTCCGCGCCACAGATTCGGGATCAGGTCGTTCGCAATCGCCGCGCTCAAAGCAGGTTCGGCTTCCATAAGTTCAGCGGCAGCGATCAGCGTTCCCAGAAGCAGCAGGCTGAACACCGTTGCGATGAACAACAGCACGTTGGGCCACACCGGGCGCTCACCCGGACGAATTCGCCCCGCAACCACGTGAACGATGTGCTTGCCGTGCGCTTCGCGGAACAGGGGAAGATAATTCATTCCGGCAAGCTGTTCATCCAGCTTGGCATACGCCTCTTCAGAAGGAAGCGTGAGCATTCCTTCGAAGCTGGCTACAAGACGGCTGTTGGGTCCCAGAAGCAGCAGGTTCTCGTTTGATGTCTCTTCATTCGCACTCAGTTCGCGCTCGATACTGAGGACAGACATCACGATCTGGCGCAGTTCGCTGTGCTGCTGGCTTTCTTCGCCCGACATCAAACGCACGGAAGACCGCTGCGCCGGGCGGTCTTCCGTAGACGACGCAGTTTCATTCAGCATGAGCAATCTCCGGCATTACGTTTCGCCATAGGATAGCGCATTTGGATTAAGGCGGCGTGATAATCTGCCACAGTTCCCCTTCTGGAAGCAGTTGCAGCACCGTTCCATCGGAACTGCTCACGTACAACGTAAACTCACCGGAGGGATTGATCACGGTCTGGGTGAAACCTTGATAGCTGAATTCCGGCTGGATCGCCAGCCCAAGCCGATTGCGTACCACATCGTTGCCACGCCACACGAAACCGAGAATACGAACCGGCTGGTAGAAACCGGGAGGAACCGCCAGCGCGAATTCCGGGTCCGATTCGGGATGTATCGCCGGATCGAAGCGGTTCTCGATAGAAATCCACGCCGGAGCAAAGCCGTCGTTGATCAGCGCGTAGACGAGGTTAGTGGACTGAATATAGAGCAACCGTCCGCGCTCGAACGGCTGCTCTATCAACGAAGTCTCTTCGGCAGGACCCGCAGGGCAATCATCCGGCGCGGGCTGGAAGAACCACACGTCGGGACACGCCACCGGAATCGTCAGGATTTGCTCGACCACCTGATCGCCGTTCCCTACCGTGAGCAGGAACTCGACGCTGCCACGATCCGAACGGCGTGTCGGCACGTTCAGGCTGCCGTCGGGTCCAACGGGCCACAGTTGGTTGCGGATGCCGCGCTCAAGCCGATAGATGTTGGCAGAAGTCACGCCGCGCGTTGACCAGTACAGATTGACCGTATCGCCCGGCGCAACCGCCAGCACATCCGTCGTAAAGAACTCGATGCGTGGCGCATTCGGGTTCAACACTCGTGTTCCGGTTGGCGCAACCGCCACCGATGTACTGGGAGAGCCAAACAATGGTGTGGGTGAAGGTCCTTCAGTTGGCGGCAGATTTTCCTGCGTCGGCGTGATCGTCGGGGTGGCATCCTGCCCCGGCGTCCGTGAGGGAAGCGCCGTCGGGGTGTTGGTGGCGGTTGGCAACGCCGTCGGGACAACAGGCAGCGCAGCCGCCTCACATCCCGCGATGAGCAGCGTACAAAATAGAAGGGAGGCTATAGCGAAGAATCGAGGCGATTTCATGGTACGCTGAATACTCACCC
>DATGQJ010000053.1:0-3556 GCA_035304265.1 Oceanobacillus sp. | reverse complement strand
CTCACCGAGACCGAATTCGCGCGAGTCGCGCTGCTGACCACCCCTAATCACACCAGAACTGTCGAGGCGATTCTCAACCAGTTTTTGACGGAAACGCAGGCAGCGGCGGCGACCAATACGCCAACCATCACACCAACCGCTCCCCCGACGGAAGCGGTCATCACGGAAGATATTGACGCCGCAACCGAAACGCCTACTCGCACGACACAATCATCGAATACATCTACGCCCACACCGACGCCAGATCAGGGGCAGACGCAAACCGCCGAGGCGCAGCAGCAGGCGACACTGCTGCAAGCGGCGCGAGACGAACAGGCGACCCTACAAGCCAACTGCCCCGGTTCGCCTTTGCCGAGCCGACTGCGCACCGGAATCGTCGCGCGGGTGACGGAAGGCGGATTGCCCTCACGCCTACGCGCTCAACCCACCACCAACAGCGAAGTGCTGGTGTCGATCCCGCAGCTTGACGAGTTCATGGTGGTCGGTGGTCCCGAATGCGACGAGCAGCAGTTGCGCTGGTGGCAGGTCGATTATCAGGGGACGGTGGGCTGGGTTGCCGAAGGCGTGGGCGAGGAATTTTACCTTGAACCCGTGAGGCAAGAGTAGCAGTCCTCACTTTCCGTACTTCGCTTTGGGATACTTCTTGCTGAATTTGTCCCCAAGCTCATCTTCCATTTCGCCCCAGCCAACTTTTTTGATGATGTCGCGCACATCTTTGTCGTTGGCAGCATCAAGCAAATCCATTACCATAGCTTCATCGTCTGACCATGTTTTGCCGCTGAACAGGTTCTTGATTAATTTGATGCGCTGCTCCTTTGTGAGGGTCGCCATCGCTCCAGCCCGCTTCGCCAGTTTGATGTAATCCTCTGAATTATCATCCTGATTGTGCCCGGCGATGCCGCCGCCCGTATTGGGAACCCAGTTGATCACCTCTTTGATCACCTTCACCGGTTCGGCATCCAGTCGTTTGATGATGGCGTCCTCAAATGCCTTGCGCTCATTTGGGTCTTTCAGGGTTGCCGCCACCTTCTTGAACTCGCTGTTTTTCTCGTCAATGAAGATTTTGAACCCTTCTATGAATTGCGGGTCATTGAGCAAGCCTTCCCAGTCGGGAAACTTCCATTGCGGCTGATTGCTGAGATCGGGTTTTGGGAGCAGGTGTTCGGCTTTGAACATCCCGCCATCTTTTGTCAATTGCTCGACCAGATTGTAAAAATCAATTCTGGCGGTACTGCGACTGCCCGCATCCCATGCCTTCAGAATGTCGAGTCTGCCCGCTTTGACCGCCTCGATCATGATTTTTTCCTGATCATCAAACCCCGGTTTGTCTATCCATTTTCCGGTTAATTTGCCGTTCTTTCTCTCCGGTTGCTTGCCGAGTGTGCCATCTCCCTGAAAATGAATGGGCTGTTTGTGCCCTTCCACCGTGACCTCAACGCCCTTCAGATTATCGTAATCGTGCAGCGCCCCCGAAACGACATCGCCAAAGGTCAAAAACCCTTTTCGATCAATCATCTCAGTGACCTTTTGTAGTGCGCCTTTCTGCCCAAACATGCCTTTGTAAACCCCTTCCTCAGACGGCACACCGCCGTAAATCTTGGTTTCGAGCTTTTCAGCCAGTTTTTCGGCGATATAGCCTTTGAGGTTGTAGTTGAACATGGGCATCCGCGAGTGCCAGTATTGCTTGATCGACTGGCGTGGCGTGCGCAAGTGACCACTTGCAAAGGCGTCGGTCAGATAATGGGCGCCAAACGCTTCGACGGCGAGCGCGGGGGCAATAGATTTCCCCTGCTTCCCCGCTTCAAATGCTTCCTTGAGGGCGCGGAAATGATAATGACTGTAGCCAGCAACGGCGTTCAGCGGTTGGGTTCCATTTTTGAGATCATCGGCTTTTTCCACTGTGGTGCGTCTCTCATCACCCTCTGAAGCATTGAGGAAATGGGAAGGATTGTTCAGCGCCAGATCGTAGTAGCGCTTATCTGCTGCGTCTTCAGCCTTCGCATCCCACTTATTCGGCTTCGGCTTGGGCTTACCGTGAATGTCCCACAGAACGTACTCGATTTCGCCGCGCGTTCCCGGACCCTTTCCCTGTTTCTGAGCAAATCTTCGCATTTCGTCGATGTCGGTGAAGTGGTCGCCAGCCATTGCCACCATATCGCCGTAGGAAATGAAATAACCCGGCGCAAGTTCGACCTGCTGTATCTTACCGCTGGCATCTTTGCTGCCTTCGTCACCGATGCGTTTGTGTTCGCTGGCACCGAACCGCTGAACGTGGGACGGTTCTGGCGACTTGAGCAACCGCTGAACCGCTTGATTGCCGATGGTGCGCTGTAACTGTAGCACCATCTTTGGAGAGAGGTTGGCGGACTCGTTCTGTTGATCGCGGGGGAAGTGAACAGGTGCGGTGTGGGTCGGCGGACGCGGTAGTTTGGGTCGAGACTGCTGTTGGTGGTGCATTTTCTCTCCCACTGAACTCACGATGCTTTAGCATCATAGTGGGCTATCGTCACGAAAACGTCACACCAACGTCACAGCCGAGATGTTCAAATCCTGTAAAGAATTCTATCGAAACGCCTGTGGCTGCCGATTGATGACGCGCGTTTTATCTCAAAATATGCTATTTTAACTGTGCGCGGACGACAATTACGGGTGTACCAATGCAGAGTCAAGACCTGAGAGGACAGCGCGTCGGTCAGTATGAACTCCGAGAACTTCTGGGCGCGGGGGGCATGGGATCGGTTTACCGTGCCTTTCAGGTCAACCTCAAGCGCGAGGTCGCCGTCAAGATTCTGCCGCCGATGGTGGCAAGCACTTCGGAATATCTTGAACGCTTCACCCGTGAGGCGGAAACCGCCGCCAGTCTGGAACACGCGCACATCATCCCCATTTACGACTATGGCACGCATCAAGACCTCACCTATATTGTGATGCGCCTGCTCACCGGCGGCACACTATCGCAGCGCGTCGAGCAGTATGCGGCAAGCGGACACCCCTATCTGTCGTTGAACGAAGTCTCGATCATCCTGAACCAGCTTGCCAGCGCGTTGGACTACGCCCACAGTCGCGGCGTTATCCACCGCGACATCAAACCGGGCAACGTAATGTTCGATAATCAGGGCAACGCCTATCTGGTGGATTTCGGCATCGCGCGGTTGATGCAATCGACTTCGCATCTCACGGCGACGGGGACGGCAATCGGTACACCGCTGTATATGTCACCGGAGCAGTGGCGCGGAGAAACCTTGACCGCCGCCAGCGACCAGTATTCGCTGGCGGTGATGATTTACGAACTGCTTACGGGGCACACGCCGTTTGAAACCGATACCCCGTATGCGCTGATGCACATGCACATCAACGAGCCGCCAACACCGCCGCAAGCCTTTCGCGCGGATATTCCCCCTTCGGTGTCGCAGGTGCTGTCGAAAGCGATGGCAAAGCAGCCGGATGAACGATTCCCCAATGCCACGGCTTTCGCGCAGGCATTTCGTCAGGCAATCGAGGGCATTCAGGATGAGCCTTCACAGTTCATGCTGTTCAAATTTGCGCGGCGGCGTTC
>DATGQJ010000052.1:0-4311 GCA_035304265.1 Oceanobacillus sp. | reverse complement strand
ACTGCGCTTATGCCGGAAGATACGATTGTGATGTTCCGGCTGTATGTTTCTCCTCAGTATCAACGCAAAGGCATCGGCGCGTTGCTCCTCAAAAATGTCATCGAGCACTTCCAAGGGGCGAAGAAAATTCAACTCCACGTTGAGGTCATGAATCCTAAAGCGCAGTGGTTTTATAAGAAACATGGTTTCAAAGAAATCAAGCGTGAGCAAGAAAAGATAGGCAATGAGGTTCTTGAACTCATTTTGATGGAGAAGCAGTTAATCCAGTGAGTGTTATCCACGCCCCGGATCGCTTCTCCGCAAGTATCCCCCAACCTTTTGCGCAGCCAATGGATAGTTAAGGAAGAGCGCTCAATTTATCGGAGGTCGGTTCTTCATGGATGAACGCCACGCCGTCGCTCGCCTAAAACGCGGCGACATCGGCGGCTTAGAGGCGCTCGTTCAACGGTATCAGGTAGAGGCTGTGCGCACAGCGTATCTGATCACTCGTGACCGGGCACAGGCGGAAGACATCGTGCAGGCGGCATTTTTGCAGGCGTATCGCCGCATTCATCAGTTTGACGACGAACGCCCATTTGCGCCGTGGTTCATGCGCAGTGTGATCAATCAGGCACTGAAGGTTGTCACGCGCAATCGCCAGATTTCGTTGGAAACGGTGAATGGGAATTCTCCCGAATCGCTGGGTGAACGCCTCTCTGATCCCACGCCAACCCCCGCCGAACGCGCCGAAATTCAGGAAACCCGGCAGGCGGTGTGGGAAGCAATGGGCAAGCTGCCACCCGAACAACGGGCAGTGATCGTGCTGCGTTACTTTCTCGCCTACAGCGAGCAGGAGATGGCGGAAGCGCTGCATTGTCCTCCCGGCACGGTGAAGTGGCGCTTACATGCTGCAAAGGAACGTCTGCGAACGCTGCTCGGCTCACACGAGAGCCTTGAGGAATTGACCAATGGATGAAAAACGTCTTTCCCAGATACTGCGCGAAATTGCGCAAGAGGAGATTCCGGACGATATGAATCTGTGGTCGGATATTCAAAAAGCTGCACAGCGTCCTTCACGCTGGATGCGGTTGGCTCCGAAGTCCCGTATCGGTTGGGGGGCGCTGCTGGTTGCCGCGCTGCTGACGATTGGCGCAACCGCCTATGCAGTGGACTATCTGCTCCAGAATCTTGATCCCGGCTTGGAAGCAGCCGATAACGCCAACCTGATCGTTTATTTGAACGACACGCAAACAATCGGCGATGTATCGGTCACGCTCGAATATGCCTATGCCGACGCGAACCGCATCGCGATTGCCTACAACGGCACCGCGCTCGTGCCCATCACCAGTAGCGCTAGCCTTGGCTTCACCGAAATTCGTTTGACCGATGATCAGGGACGGGAATTCAACAACTATCTGTTTGGCGGCGGTGGAGGTGGTGGCGGCGGCAGCGCCGAGGCGACAGTAGTAGCGGTTTCCTTCGGACTGGTCGATAACTATGATGCGTCGATCATCGACGACTCGCCTGATGAACTGCATCTGCACCTTGAACTCACCGTTGGCGACATGACCCCGATCATGGGCGGAGGTGGCGGCGGCAGTGTTGCCCCCGCCGAAGCAGAGCCATTCGAGCCGGTTGGACCCTTCGTCTTCGACTTCACGGTTCCGTTTAATCCGGGTCGGGTGATGGACGAACCGCAGACCGTAACCGCCGCCGACATCCCGATGAGGCTCAATCGGGTGGTGGTCACGCCGTCCCTCACGCGGCTGGAACTCTGCTACGAACAGCCACCCATCAACGATAATTCTCCCTACTGGAATCCTGTCGTGTCGCTGACAGTGAATGGCGAGGAAGTGCTGGCTGGCACTCCGCTCTATCGTGATATGGTGTCAACCAGCGACGATGCAGAGTGCGCGAACTACAACATTCTACAGGCGCTCAATGACCAGCTTGGAGAATGGGAGTTGAGTATCGACACGCTGCTCTTGCCCGGCACAGCGCCAGCCGAGGAAGTGCGTCAGGCGTTGGAAGAACGCGGCATCGAAACCATCGATCAACCCGGTGGGGGCTGGGGGTACAATACGCCGGATGACATCTCCCATTCAGACATCAGCGAAATCATGGCGGAGATTAACGCGCGGTATCAGCAGGTTATTGAAGGTCCCTGGACGGTCAATTTCACTATCGAATAGAGAGACAGAGCATATCTGCACAAGGGGATAGACCGGATGGTTTATCCCCTCATTTATGGATATCTCCAACCATTTTCCAATTTTCACCTGCATTGCAGGTAGAAGTCATACCGCTTGTTTTGCCCACTATCTTTCTATCCGTCCCTCGCGCTAGAATACATACATCGCAGCACACAGAGGTGAGGAAAAGTATGGCAGCGGCAATTCAGGGGTTATCCGAAGGCGAAGTCGTCGCACGTCGTCAACGCGGTCTTGGCAACAACGTTCGCCTCGCTACCAGCCGTTCCTACACCGACATCCTGCGGCAAAATGTACTGACCTTCATCAATATCGTGCTCTTTGTCATCGGCGCGGTGCTGATCTCTGTTGGGCGAATCGGTGATGCGGTTGTCAGCGTCGGCTTGATCCTGATGAACATCGTGATCGGCGTCTATCAGGAAGCCCGCGCCAAACGCCAGTTGGACAAAATCGCGCTGCTCACTCGTCCAAAGGCAACCGTCATCCGTGAAGGCGCTGAAAAGACCGTCGATCCCTCTGAAGTGGTCGTTGGCGATATTCTGGTCGCCCGCGCTGGTGATCAGATCGTGGTCGACGGTGATGTCGTTGGCGACGGCAAGATGGACGTGGACGAATCGCTGCTCACAGGCGAAAGCGACCTCATCCCCAAACGCGCAGGCGATACCGTCATGTCCGGCAGCTTTTGCGTGTCCGGCACTGCCATGTACGAAGCGCAAAAAGTCGGGGCAGAGAGTTTTGCCAACCAGCTTACCGCCAGCGCCCGCAGCTACCGGGTGGTCAAAACCCCGCTTCAACGCGACATTGATCTCGTGATTCGCCTATTGACGCTGCTGGCGATGTTCATTGGCTTTTTGCTGCTCGTGTCGGCAATCATGTACGCCGTCCCCCTTGTGCGCAGCGTGCAGATGGCGTCGGTGATCGCCGGACTTGTCCCCAACGGACTGTTCTTCATGGTCATCGTGGCTTATGCGATGGGAGCGCTGCGAATCGCCTCTCAGGGCGCGTTGATTCAGCAGGCGAATTCGGTGGAATCGCTCAGTAACGTCAATATCCTGTGCATGGACAAAACCGGAACGCTGACGGCGAATCGCATCCTCTTCAAAGACGCGCATCCATCCGAAATCGACCAAGAGGAATTTAAGCGCCTTCTCGGTCATTATGCCGCCAGCGTCACCGCGTCCAACCGCACCAGCGAGGCGCTTGCGGCGGCGCTTCCCGGCACAGCGCAGCAGTTGATCGACGAGGTTGCGTTTTCATCGGCGCTCAAGTGGAGCGCGATTGTCTGCGATTCAGAAGGGTTGAGAGGCACTTACGTGCTGGGCGCATTGGAGATGTTGCAGTCCTATCTGCAATCCAGCGCCGATCTCGCAGAACGAGCACGCCAGTTTTCCGACGATGGACTACGGGTGCTGGTCTTTGCCCATAGCCCATCAACTGACACGCTGCACGACTCCCAGAATGTGCCGCGCCTGCCGCAAGACCTGAAGGCGTTGGGCATGGTCACGTGTACCGATGAACTGCGCCCCGATGCCGTCGAAACGCTGGCGGGCTTCGCCAAAGCGGGTATCCGTCTCAAGATCATCTCCGGTGACAATCCGCACACGGTTGCGGCGCTGGCGAAACAGGCTGGCTTAAACGGTGACATGCGGGTGGTATCGGGTCCCGAACTGGATCAAATGAGTGATGAGGAATTCGCCCAAGTTGCGGAAGAGGCAACGATTTTCGGGCGAATCACGCCGCAGCAGAAAGAGAAATTGGTGGAAGTGCTGTGCAATCGCCAGCACTACGTCGCCATGATGGGCGATGGTGTCAATGATGTGCTGTCGCTCAAGAAGGCGAATCTCAGCATTGCCATGCAGAGCGGCAGTGCTGCCACACGCGGCGTCGCCGATATGGTGCTGCTGAACGATGCATTTTCGGCGCTGCCACCCGCTTTTCTGGAAGGGCAGCGCATCGTCAACGGCATGAGCGACATCCTGCGCCTGTTTCTCACTCGTGCGTTGATGGTAGCGCTGCTGATCGTCTCGTGTGCGGTGGTCGGGGTGGGCTTTCCTTACGTGCCCAAACACGTCACGCTGCTGACGCTGCTCACCGTCGGCGTTCCAACGCTGGCGCTGGCGGC
>DATGQJ010000051.1:0-7377 GCA_035304265.1 Oceanobacillus sp. | reverse complement strand
ACGCGCAGTATCGAGAAGACATCGGCATCATCGAAACCGGGCTGCGCGTGGGCGAGCGAAATGTCTGCCTCAATCTGGTGCTACCACCTTACACGATGGAACTTAACGCCGACATTCGTGTTCATCCGGCACGTCCCCCGTCGCTGGACGATCTGGTATCCAATGGATTTATGTCTGAAGACGCGGCGGCGATGGTTCGCCAGATCGTGCATTCCAAATATGGGTTCATCATTGTCGGTGAGCCGGAATCGGGCAAAACGACGCTGATGGGGGCATTGGTCAGGCTGCTGGAACCGGAAGGCATGGTGGTGGTGGAACGTGCCGGAGAACTATCGCTCCCAGACGGAATTGAGCGTCTGCGGGCGCAGTGGGCGGTAGACGATCAGATGGGGATTACGTTTGGAGAACAAATCGGTGCAGCGCTGGAACGGAATCCTTCATGTATTCTGTTGGATGAGGTTCGTGCCGACGAGCCGGGCACGATTGCGCCACTGCTTGATCATGAAAATCCGCCGCGTCAAATCTGGACGGTGAGGGGCGTTCCCGATGCCAAACGTCTGCAAAGTGCGCTAGGAATGCTGGCAAGGTGGGCGAGTCCGGGCATGGGCGAAACGCTGGTTCACGCGCTTTATGAAAGACTGCCTTTTGTCTTGACGGTGGCGAGAATCAAGGAGCGTTTGCAGCTTTTCAGCATTGCCGAATGGCAATCGCGGGTGGATACGGATTACCCCGATTACGTGATGCTTTTCCGGTATCAGGATGGCGAGGCGCGTCCCACAGGCAACACGACGGCGCGTTGGCTCGATGCCTGATTGAAATGATAAGGGGACGTGTTGTTGAATGAGGAACAGCTACAAACTGTTCAGTCGTTGGTAAAGGAAAAGCGATACGCAGAAGCCGCTGCGTTCTTGAAAACGCTCGGAGATGATCCGCAGGCAAAACAATGGCTGGCGGTGCTGGCGAATGTACCCCCTGAGCGCGAAGGTAAACGGGAGTTTCGCAAGAACGAATGGCGACCACACCGCTACATCATTGCTGGTGTCCTTATTTTCGGTTTTTATTTCTTTACCCGCGATGCGGTTCCTGCAATTTTGCGGGCATTATTTGGACAGTAGAGGAGCGTAATGG
The DNA here is from genome assembly GCA_035304265.1 of Oceanobacillus sp. Taxonomy (GTDB): domain Bacteria; phylum Chloroflexota; class Anaerolineae; order Aggregatilineales; family Phototrophicaceae; genus Flexifilum. The sequence goes on along the minus strand of DATGQJ010000051.1, from coordinate 6,249 downwards.
GAATTCCTGACTTCTATAACCCGGAAAAAGTCGGGCAGTTGTTCGCGCCGAATACCTCACGGGCAGTAGACGAAGGGCGTTCGGCGAATTTACCGCCTTCATCCGCAGATACACAGCGGGTGATGCTGCTGCTGGTCGATGCGCAGGTGGATTTCATTCATACCGATGGCGCGTTGAGCGTACCGGGCGCGGTGGACGATACACGCCGCACGATAGAGTGGCTGTTCCGTAATGCAGGGCAGGTGACGACGATTGCGGCATCGTTGGACAGCCACGTGCCGATTCAGATTTTCTCCCCAACGTGGTGGGCAGACCAAAACGGGCAGCATCCTGCGCCGTTTACGCCAATCAGCAGCGATGACGTGCAAAAAGGGAAATGGCGACCACTCTATGAAACGGAATGGTCGGTGGAATACGTGGAGAAACTGGAAGAACTGGCGAAAAAACAGTTGATGATCTGGCCCTACCATACGTTGATCGGCACGCCGGGGCACAGTATTACGCCCGCGCTGTATGAGGCAATTGCCTATCATTCGGCGGCGCGGCAGTCGCAACCTATCTTTCTGAATAAAGGCTCGATTCCCAAGACGGAACATTATTCGATATTAGAGCCGGAAGTGAAAGTGCCCGATCAACCGCTTGGCGTTCTCAACACGGCGTTTCTGGAACAACTCGCCAGCTATGATCTGGTTTACATTGCGGGGCAGGCGAAAAGTCACTGCGTTCTGGAAACGGTGACTTCGATCATGCGCTACTTCCATGATCAGCCGGATGTGATCGCGAAGCTGCGTATTCTCATCGATTGTATGTCGTCAGTGGCGCACCCGGAAATTGATTTTGACACAATGGCAAATGAGACGTTCGCTCAATATGCCGCGCAGGGACTAAAGCAGGTGGAATCGACAGAAGCGCTGGGATAAAACGAGACAGTGGGCTTCGTGCCCACTGTCTACATAAATCCAATTTACTACTGCGACTGGTAATTCTCGACAACCGCTGCCAGCACGTCGTAGGGGACGCCCCCACGATTATAGGTCGTGCCGTTGTAAGTAATCCACTGCGCAGGTCCGTCGTTGTAGCGTATCATTACGGCGGGAGTACCGGAAACACCCATCTGGCGTCCAAAATCCATGTCAGTAGTGATTTGATCGGCTTCTCGGCTGCATGTCAGAAGTTCAGTGTAGCTTCCAGCGCCGACACGTTGCGCGACGACTCGTCCCATGTCTTCGGCAAAGTACGCGCCAGTCGCGCCAAGTTCAAACAATACATCGTGCGCTTCCCAGAAAACACCGGGGTCGTCTTCAGCGATGCACTCGGCAAGCTGTCCGGCGAAGATGGTTTGCTGACCACCTGCGTTTGTCCCGAACATGCGGAACTCGAAGCGGGCACGTCCGGTGAGTACGTAATCTTTTACGAAGCGGGCGATTTCCGGTTCATACGCCTGACAGTGTGGACAGGCGAAATCGGCAAATTCGATGATAGTCACCGGCGCTGCGGGGTCGCCTAAGACGAACGCGCCATCACTAGTACGGCTCGAAGGCATGGCAGTGTAATCGAGATCAGGCTTATTATTTCGCCCGGAAAGGGCAATTGCCGCGCCTACGGCGACGATGGCGACCACGATGACGCCAATGATGATGTACAGTTGTTTTTGTTTAGGATTCATGGTGTTTCAGTACAACTCCACTCCATTACGATGGGTTCTGGGCATTTTAACGCAAGTGCAAGTTCTACTCAACCGAAAAATTGTTGGGATGCTGTTCGGAATTCCGCCAGAATTGCGGGAACATCCACCCAACGCTGCGGCGATAGGCGCGATATTCATCGCCAAACACGGCGATCAGTCGGCGTTCTTCAAGACGTGATCCCAACAGAAAATACGCGGTAGCGCCGAGATTGAAAGCCAGAAGCGCCTCGGTCATGGTGGGTTGAAACCAGATGACCAGAAGCGAAAAAACGTACAACGGATGGCGCATCAGACGGTAGATACCGCCGGTTTGTAGCGGTTCGGCTGGAAGCGGCAGTGGCTCATTGGCGAGATAGGCGCGTAGCTGCGAGAAACCTAAAAACCGTCCGAGATCGATTTGCAGCAGCGAAACAACCAGCCCAATGAACCCGACGACTTGCAGAGCGCGGAACACCAGCGCGACTACCCCATCCATCTGCCAGATCGTTACGCCGGGGAAAAACAGCAGCAGGATGGCAAACGGAAGCAGCGAGAATACGGCGAACACATTGTAGGCGAGGCGGTAAAATCCTTCGTACACGCGCGTCCCGACCTGCCGTTTTATCCAGTCCTTGACGGGCTTGCCAGCGGCAAGGCTGTGTAGCACCCCGAAAAGCGCCATCCCAACCAACACAATAATCGTTATCATAGACAGCTAGTTTCTCTCCACATACAGGGAGTATCAAAGATGCGGGCAGTGGACATTATTGCAAAGAAACGGGATGGACTTGAGCTTTCTACCGACGAGATTAATTACTTCATAGACGCATATACACGCGGTGACTTACCCGATTATCAAGCAGCGGCATTCTTAATGGCGGTGCTTTTGCGCGGTATGTCACGGCGCGAAACCGTTGATTTGACGCTGGCGATGGCGCATTCGGGTGAACTGCTCGATCTGAGCGACATCATTGATTATGCCGTCGATAAACATTCATCGGGTGGTGTAGGGGATAAGACCTCTCTGGTGGTACTGCCGCTGGTTGCATCTTGTGGGGTTCCTGTTGCTAAGATGAGCGGACGCGGGTTGGGGTTCTCCGGCGGAACGCTCGATAAACTCGAATCGATCAAGGGCTATCGGGTTGATTTGAGCGCAGAGGAATTCCGCGATTTGGCGAAGAAGAACGGGATCGTGCTGGCGGGGCAGTCGCTGGCGTTGGCTCCAGCGGATGGCAAGCTGTATTCCCTGCGCGACGTAACCGCGACGGTTCCGAGCCTACCGTTGATTGCCAGCAGCATCATGAGCAAGAAAATTGCGGCGGGCGCGAACGGTATCGTGCTCGACGTGAAGATGGGGCGCGGCGCATTTATGACGACGTTGGAAGAGGCACGAGCGCTGGCACAAATCATGGTGGAAATTGGAACCGATGCAGGGCGGGATGTCATTGCGGTGATTTCTGACATGAACCAACCACTCGGTGAAGCGGTTGGCAATGCGCTGGAAGTCGCAGAAGCGATTGAGACGCTGCGTGGCGACGGTCCTGAAGATTTGCGTGAGCATTGTCTGGAAATCGCGGGGTACATGCTGAAGCTGGCAGGGCGCGGCACGAGGTGGACAGATAAGGGCGAAACGCGGGAACTGCTCGAACGTCAACTGAGCAACGGCGCGGCTATCGAGAAACTCAAGCTGCTGGTAGAAGCACAGGGGGGGGATGTCAGCGTGATTGATGATGTCTCCAAACTCCCACAGGCGAGTATCCGGCGGGATTATAAAGCCGCACAATCAGGTTACATTGCGCAGGTTGATGCATTGGAAGTCGCAGGCGCAGCGTTCGAGCTTGGGGCGGGGCGCGAGAAGAAAGGCGATCCGATTGACCTCGCGGTGGGAGTGAAGGTACACGTCAAGGTCGGGATGCACGTCGCCGCGGGGGACACCATCGCCACGATTTACGCGAACGACGAAGCGAAGTTAAACGCCTGCTTGCCGCATCTGGACAAGGCATTTGCTTACAGCGAGACGCCTGTGGAAAAGCTGCCGTTATTCTACGATGTCATCAGCAGTCGTTAGCTGCTCGTTTTCGTAATGGTAGAAGTGAATGGGCGCGTTTGCCCAGTACCCATCCACAAAGCGGATGCTGCCGTTGAGACCGTCATAAGTGATGTTTTGAAGTGAAGCGTTCAGGCTGGCACGACTGGCATGATCCGCCGATAGGATCATGCTGAATGCGTCGTAAGTGAGCGTTGCCAGCAAGCCCGGCGGCGGCGCGAAGGGGTCGCTCTGGCGGTAACGTTCGGCGAACTGCGGATCGGGCAAGCTGCCGCTGGATACGACGGTGATGCCTGACAGTGAATCACGCAAACGGACGAAACCGCGCAGCGCAAAGACTTCGCCGCCGATTGCTGGCGGTTCCAATGCGCTTGCATCGGTGACTGCGAAGTCGGGTGATACCGTGACTTGATCGTCAATGGCGGGGTTGGCGAGCGCAAAAACCGAATCATCAGGTTCGGCAGTTGCCCAGTTGCCGATGATGATGACCGGAATATCCTCGAACGCCCCCAGTGTGTCCGGTGCTGCCGCAGCGTACCCAAGCACTACGGCTCCTACAATCTGTGAATCACGCACGAGCGCACGAGCGCGGTCAGCGGCGCGTTCTTGAGTGCTGCCGTCGTCAACGGCGAGGAGGTCAAGTGTGGTGTTGGGCGAATCTGCGAAGGCAAGGCGGGCAGCGTAAAGCGCGTTGTAGCCAATCTCACGGTAGCGACCTTCAAACGGCGCGAGCAGGGCAACGCGCAGCGGCACAGCCGTTCTGACAACGGCGCACCCGCACATCACGATGATCATGCCGCAGGTGAGAAGCGCTCTAGCTGCACTCATTCGCAAGGTGTTGTTCATAGGTGATGGCAAACGTATGGTAGCCGCTTCCATCACAGGCGGCGCGGAAAAAGTAGTATGGCGTCTCCTGTGGGTTGATGGCGGCGCGGATCGCGCTTATGCCGGGGTTGGCAATAGGTCCCGGCGGCAAGCCGAAGTTGAGATAGGTATTGTAGGGCGAAATCACGCCGGAATAATCCGCCTGCGTGATCTGGGGCCACCAGTTGCCGGGTCGTCCGATAGGATATTGAACCGTCGGGTCAGCATCGAGGCGCATCCCTTCGCGTAGACGATTGCGGTAAACGCTGGCGATCATGGGGTGTTCGTCGGAGTGAATCGCTTCCCTTTGGATGATCGATGCCAGCGAGACGGCTTCGTAAAGCGTCATATTTTGTGCCGCCGCGTCCGCAACCAACTGCGTGCCGACCTGATTCCTGAACTGTTCGGTCAATATGTCGCGCAGCATAAGTGGCGTGACCTGCGCCGGAAGTTGGTAGGTGTCGGGGTATAAAAAGCCTTCAAGGGACGAACCCGACGGGATGTCTGCATAGCTGGCAAAGTTGGGGTCAAGCGGGGCGTTGGGTCCTACGACGCTCAGGAAATCTGCGCCGGAAAATCCAAAGTATGGATTACTGTCAATGACCTCGACAATCTCTTCCAGCCGCCAGCCTTCGAGGATGCGGAACGGGAATTGGCTGCTGCGTGAATCGGTGAGCGCGTGGGCGATTTCGACCAGCGATTGCGCCCGGTTGAGGAAGTACGTACCCGCTTCCAGTTGTACGTCGATGTCGTTTACGCGAACGTAATCCACGAAAAGATCGGCATCGCGGATCAAGCCTGCGTTGACCAGATCGTTGGCGATAATGCGCGGGGTACTGCCTGACTGGATGGTGAAGCGTACCGGCGTGTCATCGCTGCTCATTCTGTGGTTCAAATCGGCGGTTCGTCCGGCGAGGCGGATGCGAATCAAGGTTGTCTGGATGAAATCGACGGGCTGACCGCCGGAGACGACGAACAGTGCGCCTACACAGACGATCATCATCAGGAACAGCCCGACTCCGGTAACGATCAGCACTTTGGCAAGACGGCTCAAGGACGCTTCTCCTCATTAGGCTGTGAAAAATCGGGCGGTTCGACAAGCCCGTCCCGAATGGCGTCGAGATAGCTCTGTAAAATCACGCGGGCGGCGAGGTCATCAATTGGGTCGGTGTTGCGCCGCTTCTTGCGCAGCGAAAGTTCCTGTGCGTCGGCACTCGACATCTGCTCATCCCACAGGATAATCGGCAAATCCGTCGTCGCTTTGAAGTGCTCCACCCAGCGCATCACCGTCTCTGACTGTAAACGTGTACCCGGCGGGGCATCAAGGTTGTGCGGCACGCCGATCACAAACCCGACGACACGCTGTTCGGCGGCGTGCTGGTGTATCCGCTCGAAATCCTCACGCTTGGACTTGCGCTTGATGATCGCTAACTCTCGCGCCACCAAGCCCGATGGATCACTAACCGCCAAGCCAATGCGCACCAGACCATGATCGATGCCCATCAGTCTGCCGATCATGCGACGTTTCCAATGGGCAGCAGGGCGTTGGGTGCTTCTGTGAATCGAATGTTGATGCGCATCGGCAGAATCGGCAGAATGTTCAGCCAATCGGGTGAGATCGTAATTTGCGGGGTGGTGTTTTCTTCCAGATCGGCGGTGTTCAACAGGTAGC
>DATGQJ010000050.1:0-3019 GCA_035304265.1 Oceanobacillus sp. | reverse complement strand
AGTTCATCAATGTCGAAAGGCTTGGTGATGTAATCGTCCGCGCCAAGTTCAAGCCCACGTACTTTGCTGGCACGGGTATCTTTTTGGGTGAGGAAGATGATCGGAATATAACGGGTGATAGAGGTGCGGCGGATTTCCTCGCAGACCGTGAATCCGTCCATATCCGGCAGCATCACGTCAAGCAGAATCAACGTTGGAAACTTCGCGCGTGCCATTTCAATGCCGCCGCGTCCGGTATCTGCGTGAAGGATGTCGAAGCGATGGGCGCGGAAATACATCAACAGCATTTCCGCAACGTCGTAATCGTCTTCGATCAGGAGCAACCGTTTGTCATTCATGGCGGTCTCCAGCTACGATGTAAGCTAATCGAGAATGTTGCTGACCCGGAATTGACCGTCAACTGAATCGGCAGCGTTGGAGACGACCTGTTCCGGTGTAAGGGGCGGATTTGGCTCGTCGCGGCGGAGCACATTGGTAAGCGGCAGCACCGACGCGGTGGGAGGGATATGCGATGTATCTAACTCTTGCAGCTTGCGGAAATATTGAAGGATACTGGAAAGCTGCCCGGCATAAAGCGCTACTTCATCATCAGTAAGTTCTAATTTAGCGAGTTCCGCGATCTTGCGTACCTCGTCGTGCGACAATTCCAATGTCATAATCCTCGCATGAAAGTAACGACACAGCGATTATAGCATTTTTCCAGCTAACGATACCAAACCCTGAGGCTTGCCCAAAACGGTTTTTTGTTATGAAATCTAAATGTTCGCTATTTACGGGAACCAAATGAACGTGATTCCGGAAGCCGTTCTCACCGCAAAGCGGCAAGCGCTTGCCGCACGTAAGGCGAAAACGCCTATTGAGGCGATTCGTGCGCTGGCGAGTATGCAAAAGCGCCCGCAGCCGGTTCTTGGCATGGTCACGAATGGTGCGCAAACGCTGTTGATCGGTCAGGTATGCCACCAAACGGCAGAAGGTGCATACGATCCAGTAGGGGCAGGACTGCGGATGGTACGCGCAGGCTTCGATGCGCTGGCGCTGTTCACTGACGACACCGTGTATGACGGCGGCTTGAACGATCTAACGTTGCTGGCACGTGCCGTGAATGCGCCTGTCATCAGTCAGGATTACGTGATTGACGAGTATCAGGTGGTCGAGGCGCGGGCGGCGGGGGCATCCGGGGTGACGCTGTACGCCAGCATCCTTGATGTGGCGGCTCAACGGCTTCTGGTCAGCGCTACACAGCGCAACCGGATGACGGCGATTGTACAGGTGAGCAGCGAAACCGAACTCACGGCGGCGTTAGCAATCAGTCCGCAGGTGATCGCGCTGCATATAGGCGACCACCTGAATGTTGACGTGCTGCGACATCTACGCCAACAAATACCGTTCCACGTGCGCACATTGATTGCACATCCGTTGTCTACGATAGAAGCGGTGCAGGCGGTGGCAAGTCTCCATGCCGACGCGGTGCTCATCAGCGGCGGATTGTGCGAACAGCCGGATGTCGTGAGCAAACTGCGCCAGATATTGCATCACTCCGCATGATCGTTTGGTAAGAGATTTTAAGGCGTGTCGAACGTGAACGACCAGTCCCCTTCGATGATATTGCCTAGTTCAATGCGTGCCTCACGAACCGCCTCATCAAAATCGATCCCTTCGGGAACCTGAAGGTTCTCCAACCGCAGACCATGTTGTTCAAATACCACATCGAAATGAATGTCGCGTGTAGCAAGAATGTCGCGTATCTGTTCCCATTCTGTTGGTCCTTCGGGCATGGACGTTTCCAGCCGATCCACCGTGAGCGATAGTGTGACTGGTGCTCCTTCGTAGAATCCATCAAAGCGCATATCGCGGCAGCGCCGTTCGGTGTTCAAGAACTCGTCCGTGCTCACCATGCCCCACCCACTGGGGAACGCAGGTTCATCCCCAATCAGCAGATGCGCAACGGGCTGCCAGTCACGCGAATCGGGCAGTTCATGACACAGCCGAATCTCCGTCTGTGAGGGCGATAATGTAATTCGCTCCACTGTGACGGCTATTCCCTGATCTTCGACGGTAGCGTTCGGTTCTAAGATCAAACCTGCGTTCAGTGGGACGCTGAACTCAAAGATGAATGGTGCGGGGGGATTTTCAATGATGGGATCGCCATAGACATCACGGTAGAAATCGAGCGTGAGGATGAAGTCGATATGCTCAGGAATCGTTGGGTACTGGCTGGTGAAATACTCGTTATCGACAACGATTGCATCACCTTCTTCACGAACCGCCTGCGTGTAATATTGAATACTGACGGTGATTTCGTCCGGTGTACTTTCTTCAGTGAGACCTCCTGTCGTAAAGGAAAAGGTGTTCCCCATCGTATCTTGCAGCTTTTGCCCACTGGTGATCGAATCGCGTACCATCTCGGCGCTGACGTCTCGAACCGTATACTCGATGACGAATCGTTGTAAGTCGGCATATGCCCGGCGCAGCGTGACGGTAACGCCGTCAATCGTCTGGCTTTCTTCGATCTCGTGAAATAACCCGGCGTCCGCTGCGCCCTCTATGCCCGGATCGCCAATCGAACGCTGATAAAAGGCATATGCGCCTGTGCTCACCACCGCCAGAATCATGATGAGCAGTGCTATCCGCGCAACTCGCAGCGTCACTGACGTTTGCCGCTTGGATTGAATCTGGTCATGAATGCCAAGCCACAAGTCCATATTGGGGGCTATCTCCTGTTGTGCAATCGAATCGAGGAGTTGCGTCACCTGTTTTGGTTCCATCGGCTATCCCTTCTCCCAACTGAGGGTACGATGGAGTAATCCACGCAATCGCCGTCGCGCCGCGTGAAGTCGCCATCTGATGGTGCCGGGTGGGGCGTTGAACTGAGCAGCCATTTCCTCTTCGCTCATGTCGAAGTAATAGCGCATGACGATGGCGGCGCGTTGGCCGGGAGAGAGTTGATCAAGAGCATTTCGAACCGCCGCCTGCAATTCTCGCATTTCTGCGGTGTTATGCGGGTCGGGTTCGGCATCCC
>DATGQJ010000049.1:0-3037 GCA_035304265.1 Oceanobacillus sp. | reverse complement strand
CGCTGCTCGTCATGATCACATCATTTTCCAGTCGAATACTCTGGACATATGGGTCATGGAACACCACGTCCGCACCGCGTCCATGCAGCAGGCTGATCACGTCGAGAGCGGGGCTTTCGCGCACGTCGTCCACGTCACGCTTATAGGCAACGCCCAGCACGACAATCCGCGAGCCACGCACCGCTTTGCTGTCGTCGTTGAGCGCCTGCGTCACTTTGTCCACCACGTACAACGGCATGGAGGTGTTGATTTCGCTGGCAAGCTCGATGAAACGTGCGGTGTAATTCAGGGTTTTCAGCTTCCAACTCAGATAGTGGGGGTCAACCGGAATGCAGTGTCCGCCCAAGCCGGGTCCGGGGTAGAAGGGCATAAAGCCAAATGGCTTTGACGATGCGCCGCGAATCACTTCCCATACGTCGATGCCCAGCTTGTCGCACATCAGCGCCATCTCGTTCACCAGACCGATGTTGACCGCCCGGAAAGTATTTTCGAGCAGCTTGACCATTTCGGCGGCTGTGGGGGAAGACACCGGCACGACCTGATCTACGGCTGCGCTGTACAGCGCGGTAACGACCTCGGTGCAATCAGGGGTAACGCCACCGACCACTTTGGGGGTATTTCTGACTCCGTAATGGGGATTTGCCGGATCGATTCTTTCCGGCGAAAACGCGACGAAGACATTTTCACCTGCACGGAAGCCCTTACTTTCGAGCTTCGGCAGTACGATTTCTTGCGTCGTACCCGGATAGGTGGTGCTTTCCAGCACGACCAACATCCCGTCGTGACAGATTTCGGCGACTGAGTCCACCGACTCGATCACGTAAGACATGTCCGGTTCTTTGGTCTGACGCAGCGGCGTCGGCACGCAGATGCTGACCGTGTCCACCTGTCCGAGATCGGCGTAAGAGGTCGTGGCGCAAAATCGTTCGTTTTCGACCAGTGGCTTCAGGCGTTCGGTGGGAATATCCGGGATGTAGCTTTCGCCACGTTTCAATTGCTGAACTTTGGGGGCGCTTACATCCAGCCCGATGACCTGAAATCCTGCTTCTGCAAACTCTACCGCCAGCGGCAGACCGACATAACCTAACCCTACGATGCCAACTTTCGCCTCGCGTTTTTGCAGGCGCTCAAGTAGCTGATTCTTAAACATATGTTATCGCGTTCGTCCGTGCAGCCAGTCATAAGGGGCTGATTATAGTCCTGCGACTTTCATGCATCAAGCGACAGCCTGCGCTGCTTGACAGAGATACCGGGTGCGCCTACGATACATTTGTTCATGGTTGCGCAAATTAAGGATGTCCTATGAGTGATAATCCGGCATCTCCACCGACAAAGACCACAACCCAACAAATGGTCGCTCAGGTCGATGAGCCAAGTACGCAGGGGAAGACGGGATTTCGTAAGTCGCGCCCTGCGTGGTTCCGTGACCTTCCACAATTTCCAACCTTTAAGCCAACCGAGCCAGACCCAAACTACCAGCTTATCGATCCTGAAAAATTGCGCGAAGTGCTCAAGGGGTTCGATGAAGAAATCATCCAGAGGATTCAGGATGACATCCAGTTTATGGATTACGAGCTTCTGAGACTTTTCCGTGAACGTGACCACGAAGCGAAATTACAGCAGAACCGCTATCGACTGTTTCAGATTTTCTTCATCGGGCTGGCAGCCATCGCGACGATGATCGGCTCGATTCAGGCGCTGATGATCAACAACAATCCAGCCATTGTGCCTTTTTTCGCGTTTCTGGAAACGGTGGTGGCGCTGATGGCAACTTTTCTGGCGACTATCAGCGGACGTGAAGCGCCGCTCCCACTGTGGCTTTCCAACCGCCGCCGCGCCGAGCATCTACGCCGTGAATACTTCCGTTTTCTTGTCAATTTGCCGCCTTATGACAGTGTGGAAGGATACCAACGCCGCACCTTGCTTTCAAAACGCGCCGCCGAGATTGCAGACGGCATAGACCCCGATACCAATACAGGAGTGTGATGCCGTGAATGAACGTAAATATCACGAAGCGCTAAACGTATTATTTGAGTATTTCGCCTTAAAAGATCAGCGTGACTTCTATATCCATCGTGTGAAACAAAATCGTGCCGCCGCCTCACAGGTGAATCGTATTCGCGCCTTCTTTTCCTTTCTGGCAGGGATGTCCTCTGCGCTGGCGGGATTAATTGTCGTCACTTCATTTCCGCAAGGCATGGACTGTTTGGTTGCAGTCGATGTAAACGCCTGCAATCTATCACTCTTCATTGTGTCTGCCCTCGTCGTCGTCAGTGTGGTTGCACCCGCGATTGGCGCGGCATTCACGACCCTTTCCGATCTGTTCCAATGGGATCGTCAGGTGGATCTCTACAATGCTGCGCTGAACAACATCAACAAAGCCGATGCGCTGTCGCCGCTGCCGGAAATGCCTGACGACATCTACGCGCTCGCGCTTCAGGCGTTCGCACAGGGGACGCTCTCGGTCATGAACGACGAGCAGGCACAGTGGGGGCAGTTGATACGCACGCCCCAGTCCCTTGAAAAATTCATTGAAGAAGCGAAGCGCCGATCTGCACAAACCATTGCCGCAGCGGGGGGAGCAGCTTCAGACAGTACGGATTCTCAGCCGACTGAAAATAATGAGGAATGAGGGAAAAGCGAACCCGCGTTCCCTCATTCCGTTTTTTACCCATTAACTCAGAAATGCGCCGTGCGCCTGCGCAGGCGCACGGTAATCAGAGGGGAAGCATATAGGGAGTGTTCTAGATATTCGGTTGCACGCGAGGTTGCAGTGCATCACGGAGATTTGGGATTTCGAAGTTGAAGAATGGCATCAGGTCGCTTGCCAATTCAGGCTGTCCCAGTGTCACCTCGATCTGAATAGTCTCACCGTCGCGCAGCACATCGAGGGTGATGGTGTCATCCGGCTCATAAGCGAATAGTCGATCTCGCAGGGTACGCTCGGCATCCACGACATCACCGTTTACAGCAGTGATGATGTCGTGTTCCTGCAATCCGGCATTCTCAGCAGGTGAATTGGGAAGCACTTCGGTGA
>DATGQJ010000048.1:0-6495 GCA_035304265.1 Oceanobacillus sp. | reverse complement strand
AACAAGGAAATGGTCCGCGATATGCTCCAAAATCGGGTCTACACGGGACGAGTGCGCTACACCGACACGATCTACAAAGGAACGCTCGGAGAACGGCGGACGACCAAGCGGCATCGCTCAGAGTGGTTTGAAGGCAAGCATTCCGGCTTTATTCCCGATGACCTGTTTGAGCAGTGTCAAATCGTGCGCCAAAACATGGCACGGTATCGAAAGACCGAGAGTGAGATGCGGACCTATATTTTGCATGACCGCGTGTATTGTGCCCGTTGCATCGCTCGTAAGCCGCATGATGTGGAAGATGACAACTACGGAAGGATGCGTCCACAGTTCCAGAAGGAAAAAGGGTACGCCTGGTATCGCTGCATCGCGCGTGATCGGGGCTATGAGAAGTGTGGGCAAAGCGCGGTTCGTTTAGACACGATAGATCAGCAAGTCGTAGAGGTCTTGACGAATTTGTATATCCCAGATGGTTTCCGGGACCGGGTTGAGCAAGCGGTACGGAATAATGTCGAAAACGACTTTCTGTTTAAGCGCACCGAAGAAATCAGAGAAATTGTTAATCGGATTGATTTCAGTTGGGAGCAGGGCTTCCTCACGCGCGAGGAGTATGTGGAAAAGCGGCGGCGATTGCAGCTTGAGCTAGAGGCATTGCGCCCAGTGGATTATGAGCAGTTGCTCGAAGCGGCGGATTTACTCACGCATTTTCAAACCTACTGGGATGAAAGCGCCGCCATGAGCAATCCCGACGAGGCTCGCAAACAACTCCTTCACAAGATCGTGGAACGAGTATTCGTTCACGACAGCCAAGTGATTGCACTCGTCCTGCATGGTGACTTCGCGGTGGTTTTAGGAGAAAACGAAACAGCGTCCGATCATATTGCGAACGCTGTTGCTGAAACTCTTGTAGGAGAGGGCATTAGCACTTATGTAAGTGCCCAATTCGGGGACGACGGGTCTCGAACCCGCGATCTCTGCCTTGACAGGGCAGTATGTTAACCACTACACCACGTCCCCAATGTTGGAATAACTATACTGGCTTGGGTATGCCTTGTCAAGGCAAAAATGCAGATGATTTCACGAAAAAGTTGCTCAGAATTCGGAAGAGCCGTCTAGTCCTGTTGATCCCGCCATGCCCCAACGTACACCAATCGCGCGGCTGAGCGCGAGACTTTCCTGATAAAGTTGGGTCGCGCGGGCATCGTCACCCACATCATAGGCGACATTACCCAGCCGGTTGAGCGTCTCCGCGATGCCGTTCTGATCCCCAATCGTTCGGAACAATGCAAGACTGCGCTCATAATATTCGGATGCTGATTCGAATGTTTCCAGCGTGTAGTCGATGTCCCCAAGCCGATTGAATATTTCGGCAAGCGCGTGGGGATTTTCCGTCTCATCTAATCGTCCGACATTTTCCAGATACAGGCGTTGTGCTTGCTCGTAGTTCCCCAAACCAAGCGAAACTTCGGCGAGTTGGTTGTTCAAAAAGACTCGCTCAAGCACAGCGGTCTCATCGCCCAGAATGTCAAGCGCACGAGCGAAGTAGCGCTGCGCCTCTTGATACGCGCCGCTGCGAAGTGCAAGCTGTCCCGCCCTCACAGCATATGGATACTCACGCTCATGATCTCCAGCCATTCTCCACTGGAATGCGAGTGCGCCTGCCTTTTCCGCAATCTCCCCATACAGAATTTCCATCGTCGTCGCCAACTGATGGTGCAGGGTGTGAAGTTGCGTCTCGGTCAGTTCAGCGGTGATGCCATCGCGTATCTTGTCGTGTGTGAATTTCCAAATGCCGTCCTGAAATTCCAGCACGGCGGCATTTGCGCATTCGGTCAACCAGAATTCAATGTCAGTTTCTGGCGCAAGCGCTTTCAGCAGTTGGAGATCGAGTTGGCGTCCCGCCAGCGCCGCATAGGTGAGCAACGGGCGAGATGCTGCACCTAAACGGGCTAACCGTCGCTGGATAACTTGCTTGACTCCACCCGCATAAACTTGATGGGGGAGTGTAATGCTGCCGATCTGATCAAGTTGTCCCGCTTCTTCGGCAAGCGTTCGCACGATTTCTAGCAGGAAGAAGACGTTGCCTTCCGTTTCTCGATGCAGGAAATCGACGACATCGGTTTTGCGTCCAGCTTCACCCAGAATTGCCTCGGTCAACTCGGCAATATGCGCTTCAGATAACCTGTGCAGTTTCAGGAGTTGCGTATGCGGAAGTGAAGCGGGTAAGTCCGCCACTTCGTCATCTCGATAACTGCCGATGATGAGCAGCGGCAGTTTTGTCGTAAGCTGGCTGATCCAGTGCAGCAGATTCAGACTCTCACTGCCGACCCAGTGTAAGTCTTCGAGGATGATCACGACGGGATGCTGGATGCGTGCCAGTAATCGCTCAATCACTTGTTCAAGCTTTACCCGTGTTGCCTGTTCTTCCTGAATCTGACCGTCACCGACCAGATCGCTAATCTCCGGCATGACACTGCGTAAAACGGGTGCATCATCCTCTTGAACTTCTGTCAACAGGCACAGCCAGCGGAAGAAAGGTCGCCACAGCGAATATGGACCGGTGTATTGATTATCGCTGCGCGCGCGGATGACCAGCGCCCCGTGTACCATCGCGCGGATGCGGACTTCTTCCAGCAGACGAGACTTTCCAACGCCGCTTTCGCCCGCGACGAGCCACGCGCTTCCCTGACCACGCATGGTTGAATTCACGGCGTTTAACAGGGTTTCTAACTCATAGTTGCGTCCGACGAGCGGGGCGGTTTGCAGGAAACTCTCGCGAATTTCGATGGTTTCAACGGGCAATGGGCGATGCGCTGCTTCAGCGAGAGCAGCCATGGCTTCGTTCGCATCTTGAAAGCGGATGTTCGGGTCTTTAGCAAGCATTTGCTCCAGAAAGAGCATCATCCCCGGATCAAGCTGAACATCGGACAGATCGGGCGGGCTATAAAGTACCTGATGAAGGAGCCGACTCAAATCATGACGATTGAAGGGATGCCGACCTACCAGTAGTTCAAAGGCGATCACGCCTACCGCATATATATCCGCCACAATGGTTGACGGAGCGCCTGCCAATACCTCCGGAGCCATATACGCCAGCGTTCCTGCGGTAGTGCTCGCGCTGTCGTGAAACTGCCCACCGAACACGGAAAGCCCGAAATCCAGCACTTTGATGCCGCGTGCTACGACTAAAATGTTGCTCGGCTTCAGGTCGCAGTGGACAACATTCCGATGATGTAAGTACGCCAGCGCCTGTAACAACTGCATCAAGAAGTCGATTTTTTCAGAAAAAGGAACTTTTTCCCCGGCATCCAGAATCGTCTCAGTGTTTTCAAGCAGTTCCATTGTGTAAAACGGACGCTGCAACGCATCAAATCCGTAATCAAGCACCTGAATGACGTGGGGATGATGCAGCGCAGCAAGGACGCGGAATTCCTCTGCCAGATGCAGGCGTAGTTCATCGCTGGCAATATCCAGCTTGTCAGATCCAGCGTGAACCTGTTTCAGTGCAACAATCTGCCGAGTGAGCCGATCCTGAGCGCGATAGACTGTCCCCATCCCGCCAGAACCGAGTTCATCGAGCAGCTTGTAACGCTGCCCGATCATGAAGATACGCCTCCATTCAGAAGCGTCTCGATCTTAGCCATCAGGCTCTCGAACTTTACCGGCTTCGATTCGTACTCGTTGCAACCTGCTTCAAGACATCGTTCCCGGTCTCCCGCGACTGCGTGGGCGGTCAGGGCGATGATGGGAACC
Organism: Oceanobacillus sp.; assembly: GCA_035304265.1. GTDB lineage: Bacteria > Chloroflexota > Anaerolineae > Aggregatilineales > Phototrophicaceae > Flexifilum. The sequence goes on along the minus strand of DATGQJ010000048.1, from coordinate 2,745 downwards.
GTCGCGCCTTCCGGCGTGGCGCGGATACGGCGGGTTGCCTCCCAACCGTCGATCAAGGGAATGCTCATGTCCATCAGAATGAGGTCAGGCTGATCGGTCTGTGCTAACCGGACTCCGGTTTCGCCGTCCATAGCGATAAGCACCTGAAAGCCACGCCGTTCAAGCCGTCGTGACAGCATGTCCAGATTCATTTCGTTGTCTTCGACCAGCAGGATTTTCGCCATCTTATCGTTCTCCCTCATGCTGCCGGGTATACGTGAGCAAGAGCGTTCGTACTTCCTGAAGCAATTCTTCGTGTGAATACGCGCTCTTTTGCAATATTTGCTGAACCGATCCGTTCAGCCGCATTCGATCAGCGCTCGACAGGTCTTTCGCCGTTACCACGATGACAGGAACTGTTTGCCAGAGCGGTGCTCTTTTCATCTCCTCGATGAATTCAAAGCCATCCATTTCCGGCATCATCAGATCGAGCAGTACCAGATCGGGGTGAGCCGCTTCCATCTGTCTGAGTGCCTCTTTCCCGTTCTCGGCTTCAGAAATCGTCCAGCCGTCCTTTTGAAGCTGGCGGCGCAGGGTTTCCCTTGCCGCCGGATCGTCATCGACAACGAGAATGTTGTGTAATCCCGTTGAAGACAGGCTAACGTGTTTCTCGATCACTTCGAGCAGTTGTTTGTGGTCAATTGGCTTGGTCAGGTAATGGGTTGCACCGAGCGCATAACCCATATTTTTATCGCTCAACATCGACATGATGATCACCGGAATGGCTGCAAGCTGCGGATCGCTCTTGAGCGCCGTCAACACTGCCCAACCGTCCATTTCCGGCATCATGACATCCAGTGTGATAACGTCAGGCATCAGTTCACGCGCTCGCTGCAAACCTTGTTTTCCGCTTGCAGCGCTCTCCACCCGAAAACCCTCTTTGCTGAGGAAGCGCACCAGCACTTCGCGCACATTCGGATCGTCGTCGATGACCAGCACCGTTCCAAAAGGCTGCGCTGGACTTTCGCCAACCATAGGCGTCTCGGCAGGGGTGACATCCACAGGAAGGCGAACGGTAAAGGTTGACCCTACCCCCGGCTGACTCTCTACGGCAATGTCACCGCCCATGAGTTGACAGAAGCGGCGGGTGATCGCCAACCCAAGTCCGGTGCCGCCGTACTTGCGCGTCGTTGAAGAATCGGCTTGCATGAATTCCTCGAACAACCGCGCCAACTGGTCGGACGACATGCCGATACCTGTATCACTCACCCTGAAAACGACCCATTGGGCATCGTTATAGGTTTCCAGTGCAACGTTCAGGCTGATGTCACCTTCAGCCGTAAATTTGCTGGCATTGCTCAACAAATTAAAAAGGATTTGCCGCACTTTGGTCATGTCGGCACGCATGGTCTTCACTTCGGGGTCGATTTCCATGCGTAATGTGTTGGCGTTTTTCTCGACCATCGGCGTGACGGTGGTGATTACATCATAAACCATGCGCTGTACGTCGATCTCTTCGATGTACATGTCCATCTTGCCCGCCTCGATTTTCGAGAAATCGAGGATGTCGTTGATCAGAAGCAGGAGATGGCGTGCTGCCGTCTGAATTTTCTTGAGGTCGGGTATGAAATCGTCCCGTCCGGTTTCGGCGCTCTCTTCTTCCAGCAGTTCGCTGTAGCCGATGATGGCATTGAGCGGCGTGCGCAGTTCGTGACTCATGTTGGCGAGGAAGGTGCTCTTGGCACGATTCGCCTCTAAAGCGTGGTCGCGGGCGGACATGAGTTCGGTGGCGATATTATTGAACGAGTTTGCCACTTGCGAAAGCTCATCCCGATTGTCGAGCACCAGAGCGCCGTTCAGGTCTCCACTGATCATGCGCTTGGTCGCCAGATCGAGGCTGGCGATCACCCGCTTTACCGCCAGATAAAACCCTACGAACAGATAGATGGTCAACGCGAATGCGAGGAACGCAGCCGCGATCACGAGGTTGCGCTGTCCCACGAAACGGTCAATCCGCTCTTGAAGGAGATTGTTCAGCGTGGCTGAAAGGGTGTCATAAAGCGAAAAGACGGCGTTCATCGAACCGTCTGTGGCTTCGACAAACTGGATGGGATTCGGGCTGATGGTGATGGTGGCGACCCCACTGGATAACATCGTCATCGGTGTGCCCATGACATCTCGTTCAACCGCGCCGAGGAATTGGTCAATGGTTGCTATCGTAGCGCTTACATCCCCATCAATCTGAAGCCGTAACTCTGGATTCGCTTCGTAAACGTAATCAAAGCCGTTGAGCATGGACTCGGTGGTAGAACGCGCCAACCCGTTGAGGATGCTCAGGCGCGTGCGCTGTTCGACCAACATCTGGGTTTGAAGCTCGACCTCAGTCCCCAGATTGCGAATCTGGTTCATATAGCTCGCGATCAGCGGCAGTTTGATGATGAGCGGGTCCATCAAATAATTGGTGTCGATGTCCGGGTCGAGAATAAGGTTGGAATGGTTGCCCACTACGATGAACAGCGCGAGACTTTGCTCGATAAGTTCCTGATGGCGTTCGATACTCTGCTGAGGTGTCAGGTGATCAAGGTCGTCGAGTAAGTCTTCCCAACCGCGCTTGAGCGCTTCCCACCGCTCGGTAACGTTGAGGGTTGCCCCTAACGCTGCATCGATTTCATCAATGGTGCGGATATAGTCGGCGATTTGCTCCTGTGCCTCTGTGATGCCCTCTTCTACTGAAGTGTCATCATTCAGGTACAGCACGCTCAGGGT
>DATGQJ010000047.1:0-2940 GCA_035304265.1 Oceanobacillus sp. | reverse complement strand
GCAACCATCACCCTGAATACCCTCGTGCTCGTCCCTGAAATTCGCTTCACCACCGATTCCAATTTCGTCACCAGCGGCGGCTTTGGACCGAATCAGGTGTCGATGGTCTTTGGCTTGGGGGCATTCGCGCTCTGGTATTTGCTGCTGTATCTGCGTCCGGGCAAGGTGCTCACCGTGATCGGGTTGGTATTAGGAAGCTGGTTTATCTATCAGGGACTGCTGACGTTTTCACGCGGCGGCATGGTTGTGGCAACTGCCGTGATGTTGATCATCATGCTGCAAGGCATTGCCAGCAGGCGACAACTGGTGCAGCGCATCGTCATCGTGATCATCGCCTTGCTGCTCACGTGGATTTTCCTGCCGCAAATCGACGCTTATACAGCGGGTACGCTGGGTGAACGTTACGAAGAAGGCAACCTCTCCAACCGAGACCTGGTCGCCCAGACCGATTTGCAGCTTTTTCTCGAAAATCCAATTCAGGGAACCGGGGTCGGGCTTGCCACCAGACAACGCAGCATCATCATCGGCACCTCAACCTCAGCGCATACCGAATTCACACGATTGCTCGCCGAGCATGGCATGTTGGGCATTCTGGCACTGGTCGTGCTGGCAATGATGGGCATTTACCAGTTCTTGAAGAGCGCACGCGATCCGGCAGCACGGGCAGTCGTGCTGGGCTTCACCCTGTGGGCACTCTTGAACATGACCCATTCGGCAATGCGAATTGCTGCGATCCCAATCATGTTCGGGCTGGCATTCGCACAGTTGGATATGTCGGAGGTAAATCGTGACAGCGATTACCGATAAATCGGTGCTGATCGTCGGTACGTTCCTCTCCGCCACGACGGGAAGGCACTCGGTCTGTGAAGCATTGGCGGAACGGCTGGCGGAACACGGTTGGAAGGTATTGACCACCTCTGCGCAGCGCAGCCGAATCGCGCGGTTGATAGACATGGGGCGCACCGCATGGGCGACGCGCAAGCGCTATCGGGTGGCGCAGGTGGATGTTTACAGTGGGCTGGCATTCGTATGGGCAGAAGTGGTGTGCTGGATTCTGCGCCGCGCCAGAAAACCATACATTCTCACGCTGCACGGGGGCAACTTGCCCGCGTTCGCGGAACGTTGGCAGGGTCGTGTGCGGCGACTGCTCCAATCTGCTGAGGTCGTGACCACGCCATCGCGCTATCTGCTGGAAAACATGCAGCGCTACCGCGAAGATTTATGCCTGCTTCCCAACCCGGTGTCGATTGAGGGCTTCCCGTTTCAGTTGCGAGAGAAAGCGCGTCCTCATTTGATCTGGCTGCGTGCTTTCCATGAAATCTACAACCCTTCGCTCGCGGTAAAGGTCGTGGCGGCGCTGGACGATGTCCACCTGACCATGATCGGATATGACAAAGGCGACGGGACATTGCAGCAGGCACAGCAGTTGGCGACAGAACTCGGTGTAACAGAACGTGTCGAATTCGTGCTCGGCGTTCCACACGATGACGTGGCGTTGTGGTTGAACAAGGGCGACATCTTCATCAACACCACCAACTTCGACAATACCCCGATCAGCGTGCTTGAGGCGATGGCGTGCGGGTTGTGCGTGGTCAGCACCAACGTGGGCGGCATTCCCTACTTGCTGGACGACGAACACGACGCCCTGCTCGTGCCAGCGAATGATGCAGGGGCAATGGCGGACGCGGTACGCCGCCTGTTAACCCAGCCCGATCTCGCCATGCGGTTGTCGTCCAATGGTCGCGCGAAAGCAGAGTCATTCGATTGGGGTGCGATTTATCCGCAGTGGGAGTCGCTGCTTCTTGAGGTCGTATGACGCTCTCCACTAGGGAGAGGCAATGGTATGGAACTTTGCTGCAAGACACTGGCTATGAGCGAAAGAGGATTTTGAACGTGCATTTGCAAAAAATGAGCCAAACCACTCAGTTCGCCTGGTCATGGATCGCGCAGAATGCCCTGCTGCCAGCGGGTGATAAGTTCTACGGGCAGCCGATGATGGAGCATTTGCGTTTCCTGCGCAAAGCACAGTGGTGGAGTCGGGATCAGTTGGAAGATTACCGCAACAAACAGGTGCGGGAATTGATCACCACGGCTTATCTGGAAGTGCCGTTTTACCGCGCGTTGATGCGGGAACGCGACCTCAAGCCGCAGGATTTTCAACGGGTCGAAGACCTGCGAATGCTGCCCATCGTCACGAAAGACATGCTCCGATCCGGCTATCCGCAAGAGACCGTCCGCGATACCGGACAAAAGACTTATGAAGCGTGTTCGTCTGGTTCGACAGGAAAACCCTTCTGCATCCGGGAGGACTGGGAGACAGCAGGCATTTACCGCGCGGCGTTTCTGCTGGCAATGGAATGGACAGGATGGCGTATCGGCATTCCGCACGTCCAGACAGGTATCATGACCAACCGCAGTCAGGGACGGGCGATCAAAGACTTCATCCTGCGCTGTCACTACGTCTCGTCTTATGACCTCCACGACGAGCAACTGGATCAAACGCTCGATCTACTCGAACGCAAGCGGATTCAATTCCTCTGGGGTTATCCCAGCGGCATTTACCATCTCGCCCGCCGCGCCATACAAAAAGGCTGGAATATGCCGTTGCGTGCGGTTGCCACGTGGGGCGATACGCTTTACGCGCACTACCGTTCGACGATTGAATCGGCGTTCAAGACCAAGGTTTTCGATAAGTACGGCATCGGCGAAGGGATTACGATCTCGGCGCAGTGTGGCGTCGGGTCGCATTACCACATCTTCAGCCCGGATGTCGTAGTCGAGTACGTCGATCAGGATGAGCAGCCCGTCCCCGAAGGCGAGATCGGCGATCTGATCATCACACGACTGCACCCCGGACCCATGCCGCTGATCCGCTATCGCGTGGGCGACGTTGGAGTTTCAGGCGCAAGCCGCACCTGTGAATGCGGACGCAACTTCGAG
>DATGQJ010000046.1:0-7979 GCA_035304265.1 Oceanobacillus sp. | reverse complement strand
TCACGCGCCATCGTGAGCCAGTCCGAAATGACGCTTTCATAACTCGGTGACAAGAGATGGTCGTGCAGGCTGAGGGTTGCAATCCCAACCACGCTGTCTACGGGCCACGCCATGTTTGGATAGGCAGGCAAAAAGGGCGTCCCCCTCGACTCGAACGCCACCGCCAGCGCCTCACAGTCCGCTTCAAATCTCGCGAGGGTTTCGGCGTCTGAAGGGTCTAAAAGCAGAATGCCGCCGCGCAGCCAGTTTTTCCAGCCGACGTAGAACACACCATAGGGCGGATCAAGGTTAGGGGAAAAGGTCAGGTGTCCGTAGGTGTCCAGTTGTTCTAACGCCCAACGCGCTTCACGCAGCGCCTCATCCCGTAGGTCGCCGTCGGCGCGTAGCCCAACCTGTACCCACGATAACCCGTACAACACGTGGCTAAAGAAATAGCCTTCGGGAAACAACCCCTGCATATCCCCGCCCGCGCCGCTGCCCAGCGCCTCACCGATGAAATTCAGTTGAGCAACGGCAGAAGCGGGAATCGCCGCCGTGCCATAGTCGCCTGCGGCAGGGAAATACAGACCGGCGTTGAGGACGAGCAGAAGCAGCCCGATCAACAGTACAAGGAGTCGGTAGAGCCAGCGGGACATCGATACCTCATCAAATCGATAAGCGTGACATAATCAAAAGCAGCGGATATGTCTGTCGAGAGGAAACCATGAACGTCGAAATCGGTAAGAAATCGCTCGTACTCACTTCGATCATCTTTTTCGCGCTGCTTCTGATGAGTCTATATACATCGCAAATCGCGCAAACCTCAGTTTATGCACAGGGGCAGGTTACAAACATGCGGGAGCTTATCGAAAGCCTGAACCAGAGAGCCAATAGAGACGGAAACTTCACCTTTACGTTGCAACTGCAAACCCCTTTTGTCGGAGAGAGAGAAACCATCATCCGTATCCCGGCGAACGACGGCGAAACCAACTTTGAGCGAACCATTGCCTCAATTGCGGAAGATCACGTCTGTTTTCAGGATCGAAACGGGCAGTACCAGTCGGTTCGGTGTACGCCCTTCTCGAACATTGCTGAGGTTGCTTATCAGCCGTAGATTTATGCCTGAAATAAAAAAGGCGCACAACCGTGCGCCTCTATCTGACCAATTGCTATCCTTTACAACAGCAGTTGCATCGGTGTTTCGATCATCTTCTTGAAGGCTTGCAGATATTTCGCGGCTTCCGCCCCGTCACTCACGCGGTGATCGACGCTGATGGTCACTTTCATGTGGTTGCCCACGCCTAGCGTGCCATCCGGCTTGACGATAGGGACTTTGATTGCCGAGCCGATGGCGAGAATACCCGCTTCCGGCGGATTGATCACCGCGATGAAGTGCTCCACGTCGTACATGCCCATATTGCTCACGGTGAAGGTGCTTCCGGTGATGTCCTCCGGCTTGACCTTGCCTTCGAGAGCGCGGGCGATCATCTCTTTGTTGTTGACTGCCAGCGTGCCAAGCGATACCTTGTCGGCGTCACGCGCCACCACATTGATCAAGCCGCCCTGTGGCAGCGCGACGGCAATCCCGATGTGGATGCGCTTGTGCCGCACGATCTGGTTGCCGTAGTAGTGTGAGTTCAAATTGGGGAACTGGCGCAGCGTCAGCGCCGTCGCCTTCACGATCATGTCGTTGACGCTGATCTTCTGTTCGTCACTCAGCCCTTCGTTCAACTGTTTGCGCAGGTTCAACAACGCCTCTACGTCGATTTCGGTGGTGACGTAGAAATGCGGAACCTGCTGCTTGCTCTCGATCATCCGTGCGGCGATACGAGAACGTAGTTTGGTGGTCTCGATCACTTCCACGTCGGGACCGCTCGGAATCTCGCCATAGGACGGCGCGGGTATGCCTGCGGCGGGTGCAGCAGCGCGTGTAGGCGCAGCCGACGGCGTGAAATTCTCCACGTCGGCTTTCACGATGCGCCCACCGGGACCCGTTCCCTGCACCTGACGCAAATCAATGCCGCGCTCGCTGGCGATCTTGCGAGCGACAGGCGACGCCTTCACGCCGCCGGGAAGTGTCCCGTCAACGTCGGCGGTTTCTTCCTCTGGGGCTTCTGTCTGTGCGGGTGGCGCTCCGTTGCCGCGCTCCTGTGCCACCGCCGCGCCATTCCCTTGTGCCGCCGGTTGCGGCGCAGATTGAGACGCTTTCGCGCCGGATACATTCTCGCCGGGTTGACCAACATAGCCGATCACCGAACCGACTTTGAGACTCGCCCCCGGCTCGGCGTCGAGGGAAAGGATCGTGCCGGACACGGTGACAGGGACTTCCACCGTCGCCTTGTCTGCGTCCACTTCGGCGATCACGTCGCCGTCGTTTACAGTATCACCGACCTGTTTCAGCCAGTTGATCAGCGTGCCTTCTTCTGTGCCCGCGCCGAGGTTGGGCATCACAATAGGTTCAGCCATTACAGCACCTCTCTCACCGCATCGACCACTTTTTGCGGGTTGGGTAATGCCATTAACTCGATCTCGGCGGCGTAGGGCAGCGGAACGTCCATTGCCGATACCCGCTTGATCGGCGCATCCATGTAATCGAACGCCGCTTCCTGCAACTGCGCCGCGATTTCGCTGCCAAAGCTGAACATAGGCAGCGACTCTTCCACCACGACACAGCGATTGGTCTTTTTGAAGCTCTCAAACACAGGTTCCATATCCAGCGGACGAAGCCAGCGCATGTCTATGATTTCGGCTTCGATGCCCTCTTTCGCCAGCATGTCCGCCGCCTGTAATGACCATTCCACCCCACGCGCGTAGGTCACGATGGTCACGTCCTTGCCTTCGCGTTTCACGTCGGCTTTGCCGATAGGAAGCACGTATTCCTCATCAGGAACCGGACTGGGCTTCGGATACAGCGCAATCGTCTCGGTGAACAGCACCGGATTTTCGTCGCGGATCGCCGCCTTCAACATGCCTTTGGCGTCATAAGCGTTCGACGGTACGCCGACATACATGCCCGGAAAGTGCGCGAAAATCGGCTCTGGCATGTGCGAGTGGGTGGCGGTTGCCTGATTGCCCCAGCCCGTCGCCGCGCGAAACACGCACGGTACGGTGAACTGCCCGTTGAACATGTAATGGATTTTCGCCGCGTGGTTAATGATGGCATCGAGCGAAAGAAAAGCAAAGTTGATGGTCATGAGTTCCGCCACCGGACGCAAGCCAGCCATTGCCGCGCCCACCGCCGCGCCCGCAATCGCCATCTCACTGATGGGGGTATCGCGCACGCGCCGTTCGCCGAATTCTTCCATCAATCCCTGCGTGACGCGGTGCGTGCCATGCCATTTGCCCACTTCCTCGCCCATGACAAAAACACGCTCGTCGCGCAGCATCTCTTCGCGGAGCGCCTGACGCAGCGCCTCGCGCATGGGTACATTCTTGGTCGCCATTTATTTTTCCCGTTGTTTCCTCTTTGGTGTCCTGCCTCACCCCTCGAAAGGGGAAGTTAAGCGCATGAGTTATTTCACATACACGTTGCTGATCAGGTCTTCGTAGCCGGGGGCGGGACTCTGGTCGGCGAATTCCACCGCTTCCGCCACGATCCGGTCTGCTTCCTGCTCGATTCGTTCTAACTCAGGTTCGATGTTCTTGAACCGTTTGGTCAGACGGTTGCGCAAGACGATGATCGGGTCGCGCTGCTGCCATTCTTCGAGTTCGGTTTTCAAGTCTTCGCGCGTGGCGAACTGGCGATCCGAAACGCCGTGTCCTTGATAGCGGTAGGTGAGCGCTTCCATCAGGACGGGTCCTTCAGTGCGGGCATAATCGACGGCTTCCTGCACCGCATCGTAGACTTTTTCCACGTCCTGCCCATCCACGCGCGGACCTTCCTTCATGCCGTAGGCAATCGCGCGTTTGACCAGAACCGGCTGACCGCTTGACTCTTCCACACGGGTTCCCATACCGATCAGGTTGTTCTCTATCAACCAGACGACGGGCAGCTTCCATACGGCGCTCATATTCAATGCTTCGTGGAAGTAGCCGTTGTTAGTCGCGCCATCACCGAGGAAGCAAAGAACGACGTTCGGCTCGTCCATGTATTTGCACTTGAGCGCAATGCCCGTTGCCAGCGGCAGATGCCCGCCGACGATAGCGTACCCGCCCCAGAAGTTATGTTCACGTGAGGCGATGTGCATCGAGCCGCCTTTGCCGCCGCTCGTGCCTGTGCGCTTGCCCATCATTTCCGCCATCACCAGTTTTGGGTCTACACCCCGCGCAAGCGCAATTCCATGATCACGGTATGCGGTGATCACGTGGTCATCGGGCGTGAGTGCCGCCAACGCCCCTACACCCGTCGCTTCATGTCCACTGTATAGATGCATGTAAACGCCGGTGATGCGTTTTTCAGCATACAGTTCGTCGCAGGTGTCTTCAAACTTACGGATAAGGACAATTTGGTGATACCATTCCAGCAGCTTCTCTTTGGGAAGAGTCGCAGTCTGCGTTGCCATTCCCACTCCTCTTGATTATGTACGGGTCATTGCCCGTACATCGAAAGTTACAGCGTTTGTGTACAGAATACCCATTAGTGTACCGCAAAGGCGGGAGCGCGGTCAAAAGGTTAAGTATTTCGCCCCGATCCAGTCCGGTTAAAAGCTATAAGTGAAAGTTGTGTAATAAGAGGACAATACCTCTGTGGTTCGGGGAACAGCCTGATACCAACTCACAGATGGTATCCGACTGATCTTTGACAGGATTATCGCATACCAGCAGAACTATGCAATAGTTATCTTATATCAATACAAAGGTCGTCCGCCGCGCCGTAGATCGTCCAGCTTGTGCATCAGGCGGAAATACTCGGCGTCGATTTCCTGAGCCAGATCGCGCAGCAGGTCGCGCCCCTGCATCTTTGCTACCCTCTCGTCGGTCTTCAGGCGCATCATTCGGCTGTTGTTCAGGCTATCGCGTTCGCGCTTCAACTCCTCGATTTCGTCCAACAGGCTGTCGCGCGTTTTGCGTAGCTGACGCAGGGTGAGCGCCGCCAGCGGCGAATCGTCCTTCGCATCTTTTTGCGCAGCGATCAGTTCCAGTGTTTCAAGGTCTTGCGATTGGTATGCATCGTTGATGTGGTTCATGATCTCGGTGCGGCGGGCGCGTTCGGCATCGTTCGATCCGAGATCGGGGTGAAAGCGCCGCGCCAGTTCGCGGTACAGCCGCTTGATCATGTCGGCGCGATCTTCAGCATAAGTCGAATAGGACGGGGAAGAAGATTGAGAAGGGGGAGGTTTCGTCCATGCGCGGCGATATTGTTCTTCTACCGAAACGTAATCCTCAGGTGGAACCCACGATGAAGGGAGAGGATTGAAGTCACCAATCTGACTCAAGCGGCGTTCTTCATTCAGTTCTTCAATTGCCGCCTTCACCGCGTCAAGTCGAGTTTGCGCCACGCCGACGATGCGGTCATAACGTTCCTGAAATTCGTCGAGTTCGCGTCCTAGCTTCGTCACTTCAGCCTGCAAGCGCATTAATTCGCCTTCGCGCCGCTGAATTTCCGTTCGTATCTGGTCGATTTTCTCTTGTAGATAGCTAGCCATACTATGTTGCGCATCATCGGACGAATCGGATTGTAACATAGGCGGCAAATTCGCGCCGAATGTAGAATACCTCTATATCTTATTATCCAGAGGGAAGATCATGGAAGACGCGCTTCAGATCATCGGCGGTGTGATCGTCATTGTTGGCTTTTTATTCGGCGTGTATCAGTATTACGTGGCGCAGCGCTGGAAAAAGGCGGAGTTCGCCGCGAACCAACTGCTCAAGCTGTCGTCCAACCCCGACCTCGAACTGTGCTGCCGGATTCTTGATTGGGCGCAGCGCCCTTTTTTGATACCGGAACGCTATCACGCCCTCACCGGACAAACCGTATTGAATCATACGTGGCAAGAGCTTGCGCAGGCGATGAAGCCCGAAACCATCAACCCGACCTTCACCGGACAGCAGGCGCTCTATCGTGACCTGTTCGACGAGTTTTTCACCTATCTGTCGGACATCGACCATTTCATCAGCATCGGCTTGATCAACCTGAAAGATGTGTCCAGCCTTCGGTACTGGTTGGAGCAAATCGCCAATCCACGCTTCACCCCTGAGCCGATCTTCAAACACTACATCGAGTTTTACCAGTACAACGGCGTGATCGACTTGATGGGGCGGTTTGGTATCCGGTTCAGGTGATAGTTTGCAGCATTAACAATATAGTAGGACGGATGCCATTGGTTACAAACCATTTTCAAACATTCTCCTGTTAATTATCTGTTTATCAGATGAAAAGTTTATGAAGCGAATTCTCTACTTCGTTATCGAGAAACCATCGGCTTATCGCAGACGCAGCTACTGTCTACGTGCAAGTCGATGGATCAACGGTCTTCACGCATTCCTCTGTCTCGCGCGGGGAGTGAAGGTGAATAACGCGCAAATGCCGATATTCCGGCTGTTGGAATAGCTGCGGATACTCGCGTTTCTGGCGAGGACGGCTTTGCAGCACCCACAAAAACAGCGACTCGCGGCTGAAAAACTGCTTGCGCCACGTCTCGTGGTTGCCTGTACCCCAAAGGTCTTCTTTCGTCACAATGCGCCGAATCGTCCGGCGCAGCAGCCGCCACATGATGATCGGCAGCGGGTAGTCGAGCCAGATCAGCGTATCGGCATTCGACCAGACTAAATCCCGTACTTTGCTGTAATTACCCGCCACCACCCAACGATCCGCCTGCAACGCCTTGCTCACACGGGCGCGAAAGATTTCAGTCGTCGCTTCCTGCCAGTTCGGTTGCCAGTACAGCGTATCGAGGTCGATACATGCGGCATCTATCCGCTTCGCCAGACACGCTGCCAGCACACTTTTGCCCGATCCGCTTGTGCCGACAACCACTACTCGTCGCATCTATGCCTGTACCAGCCCATAGCGCCATGCCAGCGCCGTTGCCTGCGCCCGATCCGTGACGTTGAGTTTGGCGAGAATGTTGGTCACATGGTTGCGCACCGTGCCTTCGGAGAGGTGCAGCCGATCAGCAATCGCGGCGTTGGTCAGTCCGGTTGCCAGCAGGCGCAACACGCTCAATTCGCGCTCGCTCAGCAAATCGGCAAGGTTCGACTGCGCGGGCACGCCATAGCGCACGTACTTGAACAGCTTTTCCGCCACCCCCGGATCAACCGGCGTTTTCCCCGCGATTACACCTTCGATGGCGGCGACCACTTCTTCGCGTCCGGTGTCTTTGAGCAGGTAGCCGTTTGCGCCTGCGCGAATCGCGTCCACGACCCATTCATCCTCGTCGTAGGTGGTTAAAATCAGCACCGCCGTCTCAGGATGTTGGGTTTTGATGGCATGGGTCGCCTGCACCCCGTTCATCAGCGGCATCTTCAAATCCATCAGCACAAGGTCAGGACGCAGCGACTCAACCAACTCGACGGCTCGTGCGCCGTCATGTGCCATACCCACAACTTCGATGTTGGGGCTGGCGCTGAGGACAACGTGCAGCCCTTCACAGACGATTTCCTGATCATCGACGATCAATACACGAATCACGTCGCCATCTCCTGCAAAGGTACGGTGAGTTGGATGATTGTACCCGCTCCCGGCTGGCTTTTGATTTCAAGCGATCCGTTAATCAATTCCGCCCGTTCTTTCATGCCCACTAATCCATAATGACCATTCGCCGCCGTTTGTGACGGATCAAAGCCGCTGCCATCGTCACGAACGGTCAGCGTTAAAGCGGATTCAGTGTACTCCAATTTAAGATCGATCCGGCGGGCGCGGGCATGACGAACCACGTTGTTCAACGCTTCTTCGGCGACACGGTAAAGCTGCTGTTCGATGTCGGGCGGGATGCCGTTAAGCTGCGTCGGGACATGCAGGTTCAGTTCCGCGCCCGCGCGTTCTGCCGCCGTTTGTGCCACGCGGCGCAGGGCAATGGGCAATCCAAGTTCGTCAAGCGGACTGGAACGCAAAGCATGGA
>DATGQJ010000045.1:0-5146 GCA_035304265.1 Oceanobacillus sp. | reverse complement strand
TGGGCAATATTCAGGTGGCACCGGAGGCGCTGCCCCAGATTCGCCAGGCGTACCTGGCGGATGTGGAGTGCTATACCGGCGGACGCCGGCACGAAAAAGCCGCATTGGAAGCGGCGCTGGAACGGTTGGAGCAGAAAGAGCTGAACCTCTGGCGGGCATTCACCAATCATGGGATGCGTCCCCAGGTCTATGAGCAGCTGGCGCGGGAGTACCAGGCCGAGCGGGAGCGCATCACATTTGCATTAAAGACACTTCAACAGGAAAATAGGGAATATATCGCTAACCTGGATGCAGCATTACAGGTGATCGCTGAAATCCAAGTACGGTATACTCAGCAGGATGTGCAGACCCAACGCGCCATTCTGCGGCATGTGGTGGGTAAGGTCGTGATCAGCGAGCAGGGGAGGATTATCAGGCTGGAACTGCAACCGCCTTTCACCTACTTGCGGGCACTGGCAGGTGAAAATGGCCGTCCACAGGGAAAACGAGAGAAGCGCAGCGGCGGGCAGCGAAGCCGCCCGAAAAAAACGAAATCCAGCACAAAGGCTGGATGTTCACTTGAGGTATCCTTTTGTGACCCCGGCAGGATTCGAACCTGCGACCAGGTGCTTAAAAGGCACTTGCGCTGCCACTGCGCTACGGGGCCATTGAGAAGCATTATAAGACTCTATGGGTGATTTTCAAGCCGCAATTGCTGATTCCGTTATCGCATTGCTCGCCGACGGTTCCATTCGGGCAATAACAGCAGGCTGATCAGTCCATTCAGCACCACAATCACGGTGCTGCCTTCATGCCCAAGCACACCCAGCGGCAGCGGCAAATCGATCAGGAATGCGCCGGCTATTAACATCACAATCACGCCAATCGAGAACGTGAGGTTTTGCCACACCACCCGCCGCGCCTTTTTGCTCAGATGGATCGCATACGGAATGAGTTCAAGCCTATCTCCCATCAATACGAGATCAGCCGTTTCCAGCGCCACGTCTGTCCCTGCTGCACCCATTGCAATGCCAACACTTGCCGCTGCCAGTGCAGGCGCATCGTTGACGCCATCACCGACCATGCCTACCGATCCCTGTTCCGCTTCGATCTGTTTGAGTACCGTCACTTTGTCTTCGGGCATCAGCCCCGCATAAACCTGATCCAAGCCCAATTGTGAGGCGATGTTTTGCGCCACCAATGGGTTATCGCCGGTCAACATCGCGACGTGAATGCCATCGCTGTGTAACTGCTGGATGATTTTCTGCGCTTCCGGACGGATTTGGTCTGCCAGCGCGATCAATCCGAGCCAGTCATTGCCGCGCTGAACGAGCATCACTGTTTTCCCCTGCGCTTCCAGTTGCTTGCGTGCTGCTCCTAGTTCTGGCGGAAATTCTCGGTCTGCGAGTAAGTATGTCGGGCTTCCGATTCGCACGATTTGCCCATCGACCAACGCCTCGACACCGCGACCCGGAATTGCCCCAAACTCGCTAACATCACGTAGTTTCAGGTTGCGACTCTGGGCAGCGTTTGCCACAGCCTTTGCCAGTGGATGTTCCGAACGTACTTCTACCGAAGCCGCAATGGTCAGCAATTCGTCCTCGGTCAATTCCTTGTATGGCACAATGTCGGTCACTGCTGGCTTGCCCGCCGTAAGCGTGCCAGTCTTGTCGAAGGCAATGGCTTTAAGTCCTGCCAAAGCCTCCAGATACGCACCGCCTTTGAACAGCACCCCACTTCGCGCTGCCGACGCAATTGCAGAAAGGAACGCCGCAGGTGTGCTGATGATCAACGCGCAGGGTGAGGCAACCGTCATCAGCACCATTGCCCGGTAGAAATTGCTGTTGAAATCGGTAAGCCCCAATGCAGGCGGGATGATGATGAACAACGCTACCCCGACAATGATCAAAGTTGCGTAGTATTGCTCGAAGCGATCCAGAAAGCGTTCGGTTGGAGCTTTTGAGTCCTGTGCTTCTTCCACCATCTTGATGATTCGCGACAGCACGGTATCCGATGCGGGTTGCAGGGCTTCCACGTCTAACGCGCCCTGCTGGTTGAGCGTTCCAGCGAAGACCCGATCTCCCACGTTTTTCTCGACAGGCATCGACTCGCCTGTGATTGGGGATTGGTCGATGGTTGAACGTCCGGCACGCACGATTCCGTCCACTGGAATTCGCTCACCCGGTTCGATCAGCACAATTTCGCCTACGCGGATGCCGTCGATCTTGATGACTTGAACTGCGTTCCCTCGACGCACTTTTGCTTCGGCAGGATAGAGTTTAAGCAAGCCGCGAATTGCTTGTCGGCTGCGCCCAATCGCATAATCTTGGAGCACATTGCTTAACGAGAACAAGAAAAGCAGGGTTGCCCCTTCGTGCCATTGGTCGATGAGCGCCGCGCCGACTGCCGCCAGTATCATGAGCAGATCAACGTCCACTCTGCGTTCGCGCAGGCTTTCGAGTGCGGTTTTGAGTCCGAAGAAGCCCCCCGCTGCGTAAGAGACAAGATTGAGGAAGAGTGTCAAACCCTCGTCTGCGCCAACACGTTCACTCAGCAGACTGAGGAGCAGCGCAATCAGGGTTACAACGACCAAACGCGGCTGAAGCCAATCTGCACTAAACGTGGTTGATTGGCGGGGTGTTTCGCTGGTGGTTTGTGTTGCTCCAATATAAGCCATTTGAAACCTCGGTTTAGCGCTCCCATTGAGCGTGTATAAATCTATTTTAACACAAGTTAACACAATTCGCTACATTGGTTATACAGTCCATTTTGTTACATTTCTCGCGTGATACGTTTATAAATGAAACGGTTTATTATCTTGCCGAACATAACCGTGCTATACTCTTCCAAAACGGCTGAGTTGTGGGCAAAACGCTATGGCTGAACTATTTGCGTTTGTTATCGTCCCATCACGTGATGAGTTCATTGAGTTCTATACGGATGTGCTGCTTCCTGCACTAGAATCAGCAGGTTATCAGGTGCAGCGTGCTGAGAACGTATTCGACCAGCAGAATTCCCTCAAAGATGCGGTGCTGAACATCTACCGCGCCAATATCATCGTCGCCGATCTCACCATTCCGAACGCCAACGTCGTTTACGAATTAGGCATCGCGCAAGGGCTGATGAAGCCAACTATTCTCATCACGCAGCGTATGGAGCGGGTGCCTTTCGACCTGCGGTCTTACCGGGTGCTTGAATATTCCCTGCACTATAAACGGGTTGAAGAGTTTAAGGCGAAACTGCGCGATCTTGCGGAACAGCACAAAACCGGATTGATCGATTACGGCAATCCAGTGATGGACTTCATCCCGAACCTTGTCAGTGGTACATCAGCCGAAAAGCTTCTGGTCGATGAGATCGAAGTCTCCCAGAATGGTACGGCGCCTCATGATCAGGCGACCCCCAACGAAGCTAACAAGGAACGTCCTAAAATCCTTGAATTTGCGCTGGAAGCGGTGCAAGCAATGGATCAGATTAACGGTGGGGTAAAGCGCGTTTCCGAAACCACTGCGGACTTCACCCAGCAGTTAAACGACCAGACGGCAAATATCAAAAGCATACGCGCACGCGGTGTCAGCGGCGATCCTAAAGAACTGCGTGACGTGTTGAACGCCACCGCCGAGGAAATGGAAACTTACGCCACCAATACCGAAAGCGCAATCCCGACGCTGCGTAGTTCATGGGAACGCCTGCTCAAAAGCACGACTGACCTGATCGCTGCCGTCAGCATCGAAAGCAGCCAAGATCGTGAGGCGGCAAACCTGTTTGCGGGGCAAATGCAGGCACTTCAGGGAACCGTCAACAATGGTGTGAGTGAATTAGCCCGACTGAAGGAGGCGATTGTTCGCACGCCCAACATCAGCAAGAATCTCAACCGTGCTATCATTCGAACTGAACAAGCCGTCAACGCCGTCACGCTCGAACTCGCCACCGGACAATCGTACATTCAACGGACGCTGAATCTGCTACAAGAACGACTGAGTGCGCCTGTTGGTGAAGCCGCTCCGATCCTCGAAGAATAACCACATCGTTTCTGACTCTCAGAAGGGAGCAGTTTCTGCTCCCTTTTTTGTAGCCGGATGACGTTGCATACTTGCCCGCTTTGCGGTTCAATAACTCCACAAATTACTGTTTTTCGCATAAAGGGTGCTTATGCCTCGTTATATTCTCGCCCTCGATCAAGGGACAACATCATCACGCGCCATATTATTCGACCATGAAGGTCAGATCGTTGGTGTTCAACAGGAAGAATTTCCGCAGATTTACCCTCAACCCGGCTGGGTCGAACACAATCCCGAAGACATCTGGATTACACAGCTTCGAGTTGTGCAAACCGTTGTCCAGAGCGCAGGGTTGTCTGCGTCTGACATTGCGGCAATTGGGATTACGAACCAGCGCGAAACGACGATGATTTGGGATCGCGCGACTGGCGAGCCGATCTTCAATGCTATCGTCTGGCAGTGTCGCCGTACTGCCCCGATGTGCGAGCAACTCAAAGCAGAAGGTTTTGACCGTATCATCGTACAGAAAACAGGGTTGGTCACGGATGCCTATTTCAGCGGCACGAAAGTCGCGTGGCTGTTGGAGAATGTGCCTCAAGCGCGGGAACGCGCAGAGCGCGGCGAACTTGCCTTCGGGACGGTGGATACGTTTCTGATCTGGCGGCTCACAGGCGGGTGCTTGCACATCACCGACGTGAGTAACGCCAGCCGTACATTACTCTACAACATTCACACAGGCGACTGGGATGATGAAATACTACAACGCCTGAAGATTCCGCGTGCTTTGCTGCCTCAGGTAATGCCCAGCAGCGCCGTTTACGGTGAGACAGACGCATCGTTATTTGGCGCATCTATTCACATTGCAGGTATTGCAGGCGATCAGCAGGCGGCGACTTTCGGGCAGGTGTGTCTATCGCCCGGAATGGCGAAGAACACCTACGGAACCGGTTGCTTTCTGATCATGAATACGGGTACGGAAGCCGTTGTATCGCGCAATCAATTACTGACCACAATTGCCTGGAAACTCGCTGATCAGCCGGTCCAGTATGCGTTGGAAGGCAGCGTGTTTATAGCTGGTGCGGCAGTCCAATGGCTGCGTGATTCGCTCGGCATCATCAAAGACTCGGCGGAAAGCGAAACACTGGCAAGCAGCGTGTCCAGCGCCG
>DATGQJ010000044.1:0-3476 GCA_035304265.1 Oceanobacillus sp. | reverse complement strand
GGGTCAGTGTCCCGAGCGGCAAAGGGGGCGGACTGTAAATTCGCTGGCGGAAGCCTTCGCAGGTTCGAGTCCTGCCTGGCCCACTGTAACATATAACGTGTTACGCAATTTGCCCTAGTAGCTCAGAGGTAGAGCACTCCCTTGGTAAGGGAAAGGTCATGAGTTCAATTCTCATCTAGGGCTTACCAGTAATTCAAAGAAGAGCGAGACAGAGACAATGGCGAAAAAAGGGAACCGCACATTGGTGAAACTGCGTAGTAGCGAAAGTGGTCACATGTACTACACGCAGAAGAACAAGCGTAACGACACCCAGCGGTTGGAACTGAAAAAGTACGATCCGTTCGTGCGCCGACACGTGATCTACCGCGAAACCAAGTAATGCGCCACTGAATGTGGCGTTTTGTTTGCACGTTTTCCGTTGACTCGCTAGGGCGGATCGTGTACACTTCGTACTGGTTAGATAGGGGCATGGTGTAACGGCAGCACAACGCTCTCCAAAAGCGTTAGTTGGGGTTCAAATCCCTATGCCCCTGCCAAAATGAACCCTGGACACCGTCGCTCTCGGCGGTGTCTTTCATAATAGAAACAGGCAGAGGAGAAGCTCATGCCAGCCGACAAAACCATTGGAGAGCAGGAAGAGGGTCGCCGCCGTCGCCGTCGCGCTGCTGCTGTCGCCGAACCCGAACCGCAGGAGCGAGACGTTGCCGCCGGCAAAGGGAGACCGACGCCAAGCCGCAGACGGCAGGAAGAGGTCGAAGATGACAGCGGCAATTTCGCCACGCGCACCGTTGGCGGTCTCCGCGAATATTTCGAGGGTGTGCGTTCGGAATTGAAGAAGGTCGCTTGGCCCAGTTGGGAAGAAACCCGCCGCCTGACGATCATCGTTCTGATCACACTGATTCTCTCTGCAATCATTCTTGGTGCGATCAGTCTTGTCTTCACCGAGCTATTCCGTATCGGCTTGATTCAACCGTTAATCCTGTTGGGTTTCATGTTCATCGCTGTTGCCGCCGGAGTCGTTTTCTGGCGGGTTCGTCAACGACGATCCACATCGTTTTAGTGTGGAGTAAAAATTGAATGGCTGAATACGAGGATTTGGAGAATACGGATTACGATCCCGATCCGGTTTATCTGGAAGACACCCCGTCCACCGATGACGAAGGTCCGATAATCGATCTTGAAGAAGGTCGCATCCGCCCCTCGAACGAGAAACAGTGGTACGTCATCCACTGCTATTCCGGTCAGGAGAATAAAGTCCGTCACTCCATTGAACAGCGCATCGAAACCATGGGGATGCGCGACAAAATCTTCGACGTGATCGTCCCGACAGAAGAAGAAATCGAAGTGAAGGATGGCAAGCGTCGCACCGTCGAACGCCGTGTCTTCCCCGGTTACATCCTCGTCGAGATGAAAATGGACGAAGATTCGTGGTATGTGGTTCGCAATACGCCGGGTGTGACCGGGTTTGTGGGCATGGGTAACGAGCCTACGCCGCTGCGCACTGAAGAAGTCAAGGCTATTGTGGATCGCATGACCGAAGAAACGCCCAAAGTGAAAGTCACATTCAAGGTGGGGCAGCGCGTCCGTATCGTCGATGGTCCCTTCAACGATTTCATTGGTACGGTGGCAGCCATCGACCCGGACAAGTCGAAAGTGCGTGTCATGGTCAACTTCTTCGGGCGCGATACGCCCGTCGAATTGGACTTTCTGGAAGTGGAGAAGGTGTAGGCGCGTTTGTGCCTACCGCGACCACCGCATCGCGTAAAAATCTGTAGGGGAATCCCTGCCTGCGGGAGCTAACAAGCAAAGCGAGGAAAAATGGCTAAGAAAGTTAAAGCAGTCGTCACCCTGCAAATACAGGCAGGGAAGGCAAATCCTGCGCCGCCGATTGGTCCGGCGCTGGCGCAGCACGGTATCAACCTGATGGGGTTCTGCAAGGAATACAACGCACGAACCTCGAACCGTATCGGCGAGATCGTTCCGGCGGAGATCACCATTTTCACCGATGGCTCATTCCGGTTCGAACTCAAAAGCCCTCCCACACCATTCCTGATCATGCGGGCGGCAGGACTTGAAAAAGGGTCAGCAAATCCGCTCCGCGAGAAGGTGGGCAAGATCACCCGCAAGCAGGTGCGCGAAATCGCCGAAACCAAGTTGAAGGACATGAACACCAACAACATGGAATCAGCGATGCGCATGATTGAAGGCACTGCCCGCCAAATGGGTGTGGAAATCACAGACTGAAACACAGTAGAAAAAGTGATGAGTTATGAGTGAGTTGGCTGATAACGGACGGCTAATCACCTTTCTCATCACTCATTACTCATTACTTTTCATATCGTGGGAGGGCACTCATGCCCGCTGACCACAGGAGAAAAATCACATGCCAAAGCACAGTAAACGTTATCTGGAAATCGCAAAACTTGTAGATCGCGACAAAAACTACGACCTGCGAGAAGCCATCAGCATCGTCAAGAAGACGGCAACGGCGAAGTTCGATGAAACTATCGAGCTGCACTTCCGTTTGGGAATCGACCCGCGCCACAGCGATCAGCAGGTGCGCAGCACGGTATTACTCCCGAATGGATTGGGCAAGACGGTGCGTGTTTTGGTCTTCGCCGAAGGTGAAGATGCGCGTGCTGCCGAAGCCGCTGGCGCGGACATCATCGCCGACGACGAGGTGATGAATCGCATCATGAAGGACAACTGGCTTGATTTTGAGGCGACGCTGGCAGTCCCCGCGATGATGCCCAAAGTCGGGCGTCTGGGTCGTATCCTCGGCACGCGCGGTCTGATGCCGAATCCGAAGGCGGGTACGGTTGTGCAGCCGGAAGACTTGGGACGCGCGGTGCAGGAACTCAAAGCAGGTCGCGTTGAATTCCGCAACGATAAGTCCGGCAACCTTCACATTCCGGTTGGCAAAGCCAGTTTCGATGAGGAAAAACTGTTCGAGAACGCACAGGCGGTTTATGAGGCGGTTGTGCGCGTCAAGCCGTCTGCGGTCAAGGGCGTTTACATCAAACGCGCGGCGCTCGCCTCTTCGATGGGACCGGGCATCCGTTTGGATACCAGCGCGGTGACTGTGACCGCCTAACGACGTTCTGCACAGACAAAAAAAGGGCGTACTCATGAAGGGTACGCCCTTTTTGTTTTACCTCAATAGCCCCACGAATGCGCCTGATACTCCGGATGGCGATCTACATAGTGCTTGACCACCGGGCACAGCGGCTGAATTTTGTATCCGGCGTTGACCGCGTAATCCAGCGCAAACTTCACCATGCGGTTGGCAATCCCCTGCCCCTCGAACGCGGGCGGCACTTCGGTATGGGTGAAGATGATGTTGTTTCCGGCGAGCATGTATTCGACCATTGCCAGTTGGTCGCCTAACTGAATCTCGAAACGCTTTGCTTCCGGGTTGTGCTTCACGTCCAACGTGTTGATGTCCATCAGATACCCTATTCTCTAAACCCTATGGT
>DATGQJ010000043.1:0-9222 GCA_035304265.1 Oceanobacillus sp. | reverse complement strand
CCATCTGGTCTCGATGTACGGCAAACCACTCCGCCAGACTGAGCGCAATCGCGGTGTGCCCGTCATGCCCGCAGGCGTGCATTTTACCCGCGTTCAACGATGCGTAATCGATCTGGTTTTCTTCCTGAATCGGCAGCGCATCCATATCCGCCCGCACCAGTACGGTAGGTCCGTCCTGTGCGCCTTCCAATATCGCCACGACGCCGGTCTTGCCGACGCCCGTTTGAACCTCCATACCAAGCGAGTTAAGGGTTTGAGCGACGATACCCGCCGTGCGAACCTCTTCAAATGCCAGTTCGGGATGGCGGTGAAAATCCCGGCGTCGCGCGATCAGTGTATCGCGCACGGCTTCAGCTTCACGTCGAAAATCCATCGTTCATCTACCAATCATTAGTGAAATGCTTAGCAGGCTTAGTTTTCACCCTGCTCATCGTCTGATGCTTGTGCCGCTTTACCCGGCTTCGCGCCACAGTCACACGGTCCATCACCATGAATGTTGCAGGGTTCTTTTGCCTTCTTCGCCAGCGCTTCGAGTTCTTCCAGCGGTACGAGGTCTTCACGGTTCACCGTGTGATAGGCATCTTCCACGACGACCACGACGGCATCCTGTAACGGCAGCACGTCAATGACCTTGCCTTCGCCGTGTGGCGTCCCGACCCGTTTATTTTTCTTGGGCAGTTTTTGACGCGCTTCCACATACTGCTCGTATTCATAGACGAGGCAGCAGCGTAGTCGTCCGCACATCCCCGTGATCTCGGATGGATTGAGCGAGATTCCCTGCGCTTTTGCCATCTTGATCGAAATCGGGCTGAAATCGGTCAGGAACGTGCTGCAACAACGCAGAATGCCACAAGCCCCATACCCACCGAGCAACTTGGCAACGTCGCGCGGACCGATCTGGCGCATCTCGATCTGGGCAGAGAAGATTTTGTTCAACTCCGTCCACAAACGATTGACGTTGATCTTGTCCTCGGCGCTGAAAAGAAACGTGAGCAGGCTGCCATCATAATTGTACAGCGCTGCGACGAACTTCACGTCATTGAATCCGCCGAGTTCCTTTGCTTTTTCGACACAAATGCGTAACGCATCGTCCTGTTTCGCTTCCCAGCTTTGTTTGAGCACCAGATCGCGCGGGGTTGCCATCCTCAGGATTGGCTTATACTCGCGGTTATCTGCTTCCGCCTCTGTGAACCCGACCACCTGTCCCATTTGCCGACCTCGTGTCGTCTCGACAATCACGAAGTCGTCGGTCTGCAAATCTGGGAACTGGCTGTAATCGAAGTGGTAGAGCTTCCCAACTTTGTGAAATCGAACACCCGCAACCAATCGCGGTCGTTCGACAGTCATATCTGTCATGAACAATCACCTGCAAAGTCAATATGTCCTATCTAGTAACTATAGGGCAGAACAGTATCAGTCCGCAAAGTATTGACAAATTTTTCGCAAAATGCTAGTTTGAGTTACCATACTTGCGAACTGTTCAGGGAAGCGCGAGGCAAAATCTCGCGTTTCCGTTTTTCTCGCACCGGGACTCACATGGACACCCTGATTATGAAGTTCGGCGGCACGTCCGTCGGCATGACAACCGGCCTCACTCAGCTTTTGAGTATTGTCATCTACGAAGTCGAACGTTGGGATCGGCTCTTGCTTGTGGTCTCCGCGCTCGAAGGTGTGACCGACGCCTTGATCGAAGCGGCGCACCTTGCCCAGCTTGCCAACCGTCGCGGGTATCGTCGCATCGTCACCACGCTCCGCACCCGCCATCTCGCGCTGATCGAGAATTTGCCCCTCGGCACGGTGGAGCGCAGTGCATTGCAGGCAGATATTGACCGTTTGCTTTTCGACATGCTCGATCTCTGCCAGTCGCTTGCCGATCACCATGACCAACAAGCCAAACCGGAAGCGATAGACGCCATCATCGGCGTGGGCGAGCGTCTCGCGGCGCGGATTGTCGCTGCGCTGCTGCGTCAGAACAATCTGCGCGGCGTCGCGATTGACGCCACCGATCTGATCATCACCGACAACGTTTACGGAAACGCCACCCCCAACCTTGAACTGACCCGCGAACGAATCACCACCCACCTCACGCCGATGCTGGAGCGCAAGATCATTCCGGTGATCACGGGTTTCATCGGCTCAACCGTTGCCGGAAAACCGACCACGTTGGGACGCGGCGGCAGTGACTACACGGCTTCGGTGCTTGGCGTTTGTATCGACGCGGATGAGGTCTGGATTTGGACAGACGTAGACGGCATCATGACGACAGACCCGCGCGAGGTGAGCACCGCCACCGTCATCCCCACCCTCTCCTATGAAGAAGTAGCGGAGCTTGCCTACTTCGGCGCACGGATTCTTCACGCTCGCATGATCGGTCCTTTGCGCGAACGCCAGATTCCGCTGCGCGTGCGCAACGTCTTCAAACCGCAGGCAACCGGAACACTGGTGAATGAGCAGGCGGAAAACTCGAAGCCTGCCCTCAAAGCCGTCACTTCTATTCAGGGATTGGGACTGATGGCTCCGCGCGGTGGACCGCTGCACCCGATTGCTGCGCTGGTAGACGAAGCGTTGTTCAAAGTGAGCGGAACGCACACCGAAGTGATGATCTCATCGCAGTCATCGTCTCACAGCTTCGTCTGTTTTGTCATCTCCACCAGCGCCGGTCACGACGCGCTGCACAACATTCAGGTCGAACTTGAGGAACGACTCCCCACACTCCCCGATGGCGACCAGTGGACAATGTTCCCCGCGACCATTATCACCGTGATCGGAACACAGGTGGATAGCCTGCACAGACTGCTCGCGTCCATCCTCACAGCACTAGACGGTATCCGCATTTTAGGCATGGCACAGGGGCGTTGCAGCCTCTCGCTGGTGGTAGAACCGCGCAGTAGCGAACGTGCCATCCGCCAGATTCACGATCTGGTCATCAATAACGGTTGATGTACCGGTCAAGCTCCCAGCTTGTCACCTGCCGGTGATAGTCCTCTAATTCCTGTCGTTTCGCGGCAATATAGCGATCACTGATATAGGGTCCCAACGCCGACAGGATCACGTCATCCTGCTCAATAGCATCGAGCGCCTCTTCCAGCGAGGCGGGCAAAGTCTCCACCTGTCGCATTCGAGAACGATCTTGCCGTATGAGCGTTTCTTCCATCGCATCAGGGAGCGGCATCCGCTGGCGAATACCATCCAGACCCGCCGCAAGCATCACGGCAATGGCGAGATAGGGATTGGCGCTGGGGTCAGGGCAGCGCAGTTCAAGCCGCGTATGCGATTCCTTCCCCGGTGCGATGTGCGGCACACGCATGAGCGCCGCGCCAGCGCGGTTGACGTGCGCCCACGTCACGTATTTGGGCGCTTCAAAACTCACGGCGAGTCGTTTGTACGAATTGATTAGCGGCGCGAGGATCGCGCACATTGCCCGCGCGTGGCACAATTGTCCGGCGAGGAAGTACCGCGCAACCTCGGATAGTCCATACTCGTGACTGGAATCGACAAACACGTTCTCATCAGTATGCAGGTCGTGCAAGCTCTGGTGCGTGTGCATCCCCGAACCGGGCAAATCTGCCGACGGGCGCGGCATAAACGTGCAGTGGAGTTGATTTTTCTGCGCGACAGTACGCAGCGCCACCCGCGCCGTCAGCACCTGATCGGCGCAGACCAGCGCGTTGTTATAATCGAAATCGATCTCGTATTGCCCCGGTCCGATCTCGTGGTGCGCCGAATCCACTCGAATACCGAGCGAATTGAGCGTCGAAATCATCTTGCGACGGATGCTCTGCGCGAAGTCGTTGGAGATGTCAAAGTAACTGGAGTCGTCGTAGGGCGTTAGCGGGTACAGCCCCTTCTCTTTATCGACACGGAACAGGAAAAATTCCAGTTCCATCCCGGTCTTAAAGGAATAGCCCATTTGCTCGGCTTCCTTCAACACCTTGATGAGAATGTTACGTGGATCGCCGATGAACGGATCGCCTTCCGGCGTCTGCACGGTGCAGATCACCCGCGCGGTGCGCTCCTCCGGCGAATCCCACGGTAAGACGGCAAAAGTGCTGAGATCGGGTTTCAGCACCATGTCGCTTTCGGCAACACGGGCAAACCCTTCCAGTGATGAGCCGTCAAAATGCAGCCCATCGTCGATCACATCGCCGAGCTTGCTGGCGGGAACGGTCACGCTCTTGACGATGCCTGTGATGTCGGTAAACCACAGAATCACGAAGGCGATGCCCTGTTCTTCGATTGCCGTGAGCACTTCTTCTTTTGACATGGTGGGATAGCTTCTCATATCAGCCATTTGAGACCTTTAACTATAATGATAGATGGGCGCGATGATTATGACGAAGTGACCAAATTCAATAGACACGCTGTTAGTGACCCCTGACAATCAATCGAGTGCTCCAAGGTGTCCGAGCAGCGCCTCGATGCCAAGCAAATAGCCACGCCAACCGAAGCCGCATATCTGCCCCACACAAACGGGCGCAAGCAGCGATTTGTGCCGGAATTCCTCGCGGGCATGGATGTTGGAAAGATGCACTTCCACTACCGGAAGGTGAACGGCGGAAATCGCATCACGCAGCGCCACCGACGTATGCGTGTACGCGCCGGGATTGAACACGATTCCGTCCGACCAGTTCCGCGCTACGTGGATGATGTCGATCAACGCGCCTTCATGGTTCGACTGTTCCGCGCGGAGTTCGGCTTTATACTTTTTTGCATACTCCATCGCGATTTCGTTGATCTCGTCCAGCGTCATGCTGCCGTAGACTTCCGGCTCGCGTGTGCCCAGCAAATTCAAGTTGGGTCCATGAAGCAACAGAATTTTTTTACTCATAAGTAGTCACCCATTAATTCAGATTGCCAAGCACCGTCATCACATCTGATTCTGCCACATTTTCGACAATCGTGGGTTTGCCTATATCTTCCAACAGCACGAAGCGCGAATGTCCGCCACGCCACTTTTTGTCCGTCGCCATTGCCGCATAAACTTCCTCGATGTCGAGACCGTTCATCCGCTGCGGCAGCGCTACCGCACGGGTCGCCTCGGTCACGCGCCCAACCAGCCCTGCACCGCACAAGCCCAGACGGTGCGAAAGCTGTACCGCTGCGATCAGCCCTACTCCCACTGCCTCGCCATGCAGCCATGAATAGCCCGATACCTGCTCGATAGCATGAGCGAACGTGTGCCCCAGATTCAAATGCGCCCGAATATTCTGCTCATAAGGGTCTTGCTCGACAACCTTGACCTTTACCTGCACCGCCCTCGGAATCTGCGCGGCAAGATCGGCAAAATACTGGGTCGAGTTCACGACTTTATCATCCAGCCAGTTCGGGGGATGGTGCAGTTCGATCACCTTCTCGAACAATTCCTCATCGGCGAGCAGCCCATGCTTGATCACTTCCGCCATGCCGCAGCGCAGTTCACGCTCCGGTAATGTCTGTAAAACGTCAGGATCGATCAGTACCACGTCGGGCTGTTTGAACGCGCCAACCAGATTCTTCCCCTGAGGCAAATCCACGCCCACTTTACCACCGACGCTCGAATCGACCATTGCCAGCAGCGTTGTCGGAATCTGCACCAGACGCACGCCGCGCATGTAGGTTGCTGCCGCGAAGCCTACCGTATCGCCCACCACGCCGCCGCCGAGCGCGACTACCGTCCCGCTGCGATCCAGCCCAGCCGCGACAAACTCATCATATAACCCGCGCACGGTTTCAAGTGTCTTGTACTGCTCGCCGTCCGGTATCGTGATCAGCTTTGCATCCGGCAGCACTCGCTTGACTAGCGTGCCATACAAACGCGCCACCGTCGTGTTGGTGACGATCACCACGTTGCCAGTCAGATGATAGGCTGCCGCCTGCGTGTCCAGCCTGCCCAGCAGCCCCGGTTCGATCACGATGTCATAGCCGCCTTCGGGAGTGTTTACGCGGATTGCCATAGCCTGATGATCTCCTGCGCGATTTGATCCGGTAATTTGTTGGTTGTGTTCACGTGGGTGGGTATTGCGGCATACGCCTCGCGGCGACTGTTCAGGATCGCTTCCCAGCTTTTCGCCAGCGGGCGCTCACTATTTGAGCGCAGCCGCGCCGCCAGCGTTTCGCGGTTCGCATCCAGACAAACGACGAAACTGCTTGCCAGCATCAAATTACGGTTTTGTTCGTCCACCAGCATCCCGCCGCCTGTGGCAATCACCAGTCCAGTCTTCTCCGACAGTTCTTTGCACAACTCCCGTTCCATCGCACGAAACGCTGCCTCACCATCTTCGGCGAAAATCTGTGGAATCGGCTTCCCCGCACGTACCACGATCTCGCTATCCACATCAACGAACGGGCGTTTGGTCAGTTCCGCCACGCGCCGCCCGACGGTGGTCTTGCCCGTTCCCATGAACCCCGTAATCACAATGTTCTTTTGCCCTCTATCTGAGGGGGGATTAGGGATAGCCAAAGCGCCACTCCACGTTGTCCATGGGAAGGTCTTCCAGCCGAGCACGGCGCAAAGTTTCAAAACGCGGGCGCATCTCTTCGATGCTGTCACCACCAAGTTTTTGCAGCAGTTCGTCAGCGATCACCAACGCCATCATCCCTTCACAAATCGGCACGGCACGGGTGACGGCGCAAAAATCGCTGCGCTCGTAAGTAGTCTGTTCCGGTTTACCCGTCGCCAGATTCACCGAGCCAAGCGACTGCATCACCGTTGAAATCGGCTTCATTGCCACCCGCGCGACAATGGGTTCCCCCGTCGTAATCCCGCCTTCTAACCCACCTGCACGGTTGCTCTTGCGGTAGAGCGTCCCACCATTTTGCAGACCGATCTCGTCATGCACCTGCGACCCGCGCTTGCCCGCATTCTCGAACGCCGGACCGATTTCCGCACCTTTCATGGCGTGAATGCTCACCAGCGCCGCGACGATTTTCCCGTCCAATCGCCGATCATAATGCACGTGCGAACCCAATCCCGGCGGCACGTTCAGCGCCACCACTTCGATCACGCCGCCAAGCGTATCCTTATCCACCTTCACCTGATGGATTTCCTCGTGCATCCGTGCCGATGCTTCAGGATCAGGGCAGCGCACGTCGCTTTTCTCTGCATCGGCGATCCGGTCTTCGAGCGCATAATCGTCGCTCAGGCTCACTTTGACCGAGCCGATCTGAATCACGTACCCGCCGACGACGATCCCAAATTCTGCTAGAAATTTCTTGCAGATCGCCCCGACAGCAACGCGCATGGTGGTTTCTCTCGCGCTTGCGCGTTCCAACGCCACTCGCAAATCGCCGTAGCCATACTTGATCGCCCCCGTCAAATCGGCATGTCCGGGGCGGGGCGTGGTCATTGGCGGGATGTCTTTCTCACGCCAGTTCTTGAAGTCGCGGTTTTCCACCACCAGCGCAATCGGCGCACCAGTGGTCTTACCTGCGGCAATGCCAGAGGTGATTTGCACCGTGTCCTGCTCGATGTTCATGCGCCCGCCCGACCCATAGCCTTCCTGTCGGCGGCGCAGTTCCGTATCAATATCCTCTGGTGTCAGCGGCAGTCCGGCGGGCATTCCTTCCAGAATCGCCGTCAGCACCGGACCATGTGATTCCCCTGCGGTCAAAAATCGAAGCATAGTCACTCCAAATGCGCTTCCATGCGCATATCACGCACCGTAAATCCCTGCCGTTCGTAAAACGCAATCGCTCGCTGGTTGAACGCCCACACATTCAACGTGACGGTTTGGACACCCAGCGACCTCGCCAGATCGAACACCTGCTGCATCAACCGTTCCCCGCAACCCTTGCTCCGGTATTCCGGGTTCACAGCCATTTGATCGATGTGCAGATATTGCCTTTCATAGATGTACGGATTTTCAGGTCGGTTGACGAGTTGTGCCAGAATATACCCAATTGCTTCGCCATTCACCTCACCGATGTAGACATACGTGTTTGCATCGGTAAGCTGAACTTTGAAGGCGTTCACCATTTCAGGCGTCACGACGTAGGGCTTGAAGAAATCAGGTCGCGCGGCTAAATGCAATTCTTGTACTGCGCCAACTAAATCGCACAGCAGTCGCGCATCGCCAACCGTCCCCCGCCTGATCTTCACGACCTCTGCCCGGTTCATGGCTTTTCCAACTCGTCTCGCAACGCCTGAAACATCACGTCCACAGGCGCTTCTTTTCCTGTCCAGATGGTGAACGCCGCCGCGCCCTGTCGTACCAGCATCCCCAACCCGCCGATGGCGCGTCCGCCCGCCGCTTCTACCTGTCGCATCAATTTGGTCACGGCAGGACGATACACCATGTCGTACAGGGTCACACCCTTCGGAAAGGGAATAGCTTCGTCCCACGGAGTTGCATCAACGTTCGGATGCATCCCGACAGACGTGCAGTTGACGATCAAATGGACTTTTCCCCGTGCGGCTTTGTCTAACGTCATCGGCATGGCATCGACGCGAAGTTCTTCAATCAGCCGTTCCGCCTTCTCCAGAGTCCGGTTGACGATAGCAAGATTCGCGCCTGCCTCTGCAAGCCCGTACACTGCCGCCCGCGCTGCGCCACCCGCCCCCAGCACGATCACATTCCGATCTTCAACGTCGATACCGTGCGCAGCCAGATCGTCCATCAAGCCGATCACATCGGTATTGGTGGCGATATTGGTGCGGAAATCAATGGTGTTCGCCGCGCCGATCAACTGCGCCCGTTCGTCTGCTCGCACGTAGCGCAGTACCGCTTCTTTATGGGGTACGGTCACGTTGATGCCGATATACCCGTGATCGCGCAGTTCGCGCAGGCTCAGTCCTACAATGTCCGGCGGAATCGCCATCTTATCGTAGTACCAGTCGGTCATGCCCAACGCCGCAAACGCCGCATTGTGCATTGCAGGACTCAGGCTGTGCTCGATGGGCCAGCCAATAATGCCGACCTTATTCACCACAATGCTCCCGCACAACCACGTCAGCGCCCAACCGCTGAAGTGTTTCCGCATAACCGGGGAAAGAGTCGCTGGCACAGCGGGCATCCAGCACCGTTGTGTTCCCCTCAGCCGCCAATCCCGCCACCACCAGACTCATCGAAATCCGGTGATCGTCGTGTCCGTACACCGTTGAGCCTTTCAAGGTTTGCGGTCCCGAAAGCGAGAAGCCGTCTTCGGTCTCGGTGATTTTCGCGCCCAGCTTGCTCAGTTCCGTCGTCATCACGGCGAGACGATCCGTTTCCTTGACCCGAAGCTCTCTGGCATCGCGCACCGTCG
>DATGQJ010000042.1:0-5285 GCA_035304265.1 Oceanobacillus sp. | reverse complement strand
TATATCACCTCGGTCTCAAGATTCTTCGCCTGCTCGATGTACTCAAGGCTCTGGTGACGGAAGTAGGTGTTGTACAACTCGGCGTAATGCCCGCCCTGCGCCAGTAGCTGCTCATGGTTGCCTTCCTCGATGATCTTACCCTCGCGCAGCACGATGATACGATCCGCATTCTTGATCGTGGAGAGACGGTGGGCGATGACGATGGACGTGCGGTTTTCCAGCACCTTGTCCAACCCTTCCTGAATCAACGCCTCAGTCAACGGGTCAACGCTCGCCGTCGCTTCGTCGAGGATGAAGATCGACGGGTCTTGCAGCAGCACACGCGCCAGCGCTACTAACTGCCGCTGTCCCATCGAGAGGCTTGAACCACGTTCGCCCACCTGCGTTTCCAATCCCTGCGGCAGCGACGCAATCCAGTCGCCACCACCAACCTGATTGGCAGCCGCGATGACTTCCTCGTCAGTCGCGGTGGGCTTGCCGTAGCGGATATTTTCCATCACCGTGCCATCAAACAGGAACGGCGTCTGGGTCACAATCCCAAGCCGCGAATGATAATCGGCGAGGTCAAGCGTGCGGATGTCCACACCGTCAATCGTGATCTTGCCCCCCTGAAACTCGTAGAAACGCGACACCAGTTTGCCGATGCTGGACTTGCCCGCGCCCGTGTGTCCGACCAACGCCAGCGTCTCGCCCGCCTTAATCGTCAGCGAGAAGTTTTCCAGCACCGTTTCGTTTTCGTTGTACTGAAAATTCACGTTCTCGAAACGGATTTCACCCTTGATGGTCGGCAGCTTCACGTTGTCGGTTTGTACCACCTTCGACTCGGCATCCAGCAGGGCGAACACGCGCTCACCCGCCGCCAATCCCAACTGGAACTGACTCCAGAACGAGGCGATACTGGTCAGCGGGAACCAGAACATCGCCATACCCTGAATGAACAGATACCAGCTTCCGGCAGAGACTTCGCCTTCTAACGCGCTGCGCCCGCCGAAATAGACCAGCGCCGCCGTTCCTATGCCTGCAATGATGTTTAGGATCGGGAAGATGCTGCTGAAGGTATACCCCGTTCGCAGGTTGATGCGATACGCCTGATTGTTTACGTCCAGAAATTCCTGATAGACCGCGCCTTCCTGCCGGAAGGTCTTGGCGACACGAATGCCGCTGATGGTCTCCTGTATGTGGCTGCTGACGACAGCAAGAATGCGTCGCGTCTGCGTCACCGTGTCTCGCGCGATCTTGCGGAACATCAGCGCTGTAAAGATGACCACTGGCGCAATCGCCAACAAGACCAGCGTCAGTTGGGCGCTGACCGTGAACAGATACCCGACCAGCAGCACGACCAGCAGGAATTGGCTCAACAATTCCGCTGTAAGGGTCACCACCTGCGAGAATGCCTGCGTATCCGACGTGACGCGGCTCACGATCTTGCCCGACGGGATGGTGTCATAAAACGATAGATCGCGGTTCACCACCGCATCGAAAGCATCCTCGCGGATTTTGAGCACGACGTTGCCGACGGCTTCCGCCTGAAAACGCTGCCGAATGAAGTTGAACACCCATGCCAGCACGCCAATTCCCGTGATGATCACGGTGGTCGTGATCAGGTTGACCGTCTCCGGTTCGAGTTCCAACTGGTCTAGTACGCTGGAGATATAAATCGGCAAGCCGGTGTTCACCACCGAACTGAGCACAATCACCAGCGCAACGATGGCGATTCGCCCCGCCTGTGGGCGAAAGTAGGTGAAAATTCGTTTTACCAGATCACGGTCTCGATACTGCCGGTCATACGACTCGGCGTCGAGACCATCCATAATGAAACCCATTGAGTTCTCCTTACTTACTGCGCGACGGCAGGTTCGAGCGGCGGCAAGGCAACGTCATAGCGTGAGAAGATACGACGGTAGATCGGTGATGTCCGCAGCAGGTCTTCGTGCGACCCCTGTGCGACCAACTTTCCACCATCGATCACTAAGATATGATCCGCCCATCGAATCTGTGATAGCCGATGCGTGATTAGAAGCGTCGTTCGCCCCTCTTGCGCCCGCCGGATCGCCTTCTGAATCTCATCCTCGGTGGCGCTGTCGATCGCGCTGGTCGAGTCGTCCAGAATCAGAATGCGCGGATCGCTCAAGAACGCGCGGGCGAGGGCGATACGCTGTCGCTGCCCGCCGGAGAGAGTCACACCGCGTTCGCCCAGTTCGGTCTGGTAGCCGTCCTTGAACGACATTATGAAGTCGTGTGCCTGTGCTTCGCGGGCGGCTCGTTCGATCTCTTCCTGAGGTGTCCCCGGTGCGCCAAAAGCGATGTTTTCGGCAATCGAACGCGAGAACAGGAACACGTCTTGCTCGATCTTCGAGATTTGCGAGCGCAGCGCCGTCAGGTTCCACTCACGCACGTCCACGCCGTCGATCAGGATTTGCCCGCTGGTTGCGTCGTAGGTGCGGTTGATCAGTTCCGTCAGCGTGGACTTGCCAGAGCCAGTCTGCCCGATGATGGCGACTGTTTGACCCGGTTCGATGGTGAAGGTGATGTCCTCAAGCACCTTCCCGTCTTCGTAACCGAAGCTGACGTTCTTGAACTCGATCTTGCCCTTGATAGACTCGCTGTGCCCCTCGGCGTTTTCG
Organism: Oceanobacillus sp.; assembly: GCA_035304265.1. Classification (GTDB taxonomy): domain Bacteria; phylum Chloroflexota; class Anaerolineae; order Aggregatilineales; family Phototrophicaceae; genus Flexifilum. The sequence goes on along the minus strand of DATGQJ010000042.1, from coordinate 2,661 downwards.
TCCAGTTCCGTCTCCTCGTTAATGATGTTGAGGATGCGGCGGGCGCTGGCGATACCAAGCTGGAACAGCGAGAGCGAGAAAATCGAAATGAACACCGGGAAGCGCAGCACGCCCATCATCCCCATGACTGCGATGATGTCCGGGATGGTGACGACGCCCTCTTGAAAGAGCAGAATGCTGTGCAGGAAGGTTAAGCCAAGCGCGATCCCGTACAGCAGCAGCGGCAGATAACCCGCCTCGGTGTAACCCTGTTTGACGAACCACTTGCGGAACTCTCGCGCGTTAAAACGGAACTTCTCGCGCTCGAAGTTTTCCTGTGCGCTTGCCTTGACTACTTCGATACCGCTGATCGACTCTTCCAATCCGGCGTTCATGATGCCGAATTTGGCACGTTGGTTGTTCACCACAGGATTCAGCCGTCCGGCATATTCCCGCACCGAGATGATGTAGCTGATAACGAAGAGGATCGGCACGAGCAGTAGCTCAACCCGAATCGTCGCCAGAAAGGTAAGCGGAACCACGATACCCAGCACCGTATCGAAGATGAACAGGAAACCGGGCATGACCATGCCGTTAATCTGGTATACGTCATCGGTTGCCCTCGCCATGATGTCGCCGACACGCTGGCGGTCATGGAAGGTCTGACTCTTACCGAGCAGGCTGATATATAGTTCTTCGCGGGTGTCGCGCTCTAACCGCTGCGCCAGAGTCATCGTGGAGATGCTCGCGCCCAGCGATGCAAGCCCGTCCGTAACCAACAGGATCAGCACGCCTACGCTGATGGCGATCAGTGTTTCCGCCGGATTGGGAAACTGACTCGGATTGAGAATCACATCCGCTGCCTGTGCAATGAAGATGCTCCGCGCGTAAGTGAAGGTGGAATACGCGACGATGAACAGGGCGAACGAACCGAAGAATAACCAGCGGTAGCGCCAGATATGAGAGATGATCCAAAAGACGGCATTCTTCCGGTTATATCGATGCGCGTCTGCGACGGTAAACTCACTGTTGACAGACAAGTTCAATACTCCTTACTTACATGCGCCTCGCTACATGATTGTGGTACGGAAAAGTGTGAAAGGGCGTTCAATACTGAACGCCCTTCGCCTGTGCAAATCAGTTGATCTATTCCTGGGTTGTGTTGGGGGTCGCCGCCAGGTTTCCAGCCGTTTACGTGATCCCCGTTGAAACCGCACATCCCGTAAGCCTCTCGCCTTGTCGTATTTTTAGGGGCTGCTGGTAGCGTTGGCGAATTCGGTAGCAGCCGTGTGTTATTAGGAAGGGGATTAAACCACCGCCGTGCTTTTTGCTTACAACGCCCATAATCTAGGAATTAGAGCCGCTCTGCAAAAACCCTGATTAAAGGACGCTGGCGGGGGTTTTAAGCCCCGTTTTTCGTATGCCCCTTAGGAAGGGGGTTTCGCGGTTGCTGCAAATCATTGCAGCGCTGCGAAAAACTGCTGGGTTTGAGAGAACCTGGGCGGGCGGAAACCTGTGTGGCAGCCGTTGCTGCGCAACGACCCGCCCAGATGCTCTCAAAACTTGGTTAACCTGCCAGCGCTACTGTGACCGTCTCACGTAGCTGGCGTAAGCCGAGACTTTTCTCTTTGCGAACGAGTTCTTCTCGGATGTTCAGGAGTTCGGCGATTTCGGCGGTGCTGTAGCCTGTCTCATACAAGAGCATGATTTTGCTTCGGCGAGGCGGTAATTTTTCCAATCCTCGCTTCAACGCTTCATGTTCTTTCCAGAACTCCACTCGTTCATGCTCGTGTTGTTCGTCGGAAGCGTACTCGTATAACTCGTCGAGTGAAACTTGTCCCGCGTTTCTTCGAGACGCCTCCATGATTTTGTACCAGGCGATCTTCTTCAAGAACGCTGTGAAGGGGAGATTGCGATCTTCATATTGACCGCGTTCCACTTTCACATAAGCGATGATGAGAGTCTCCTGTAGGATTTCGTCGTCGTCTGTGGTTGTGCCGTTCGTCCAACGAATGAACTTCTTTACGGGTTCACTTCCTCCCTCCGACAGCCATTCGTTCCACGCTCTGGCGCGGTCTTCGGCATCGTCGTTGTAAATAGGAAGCAGACGTTGGACAACCTGATCGGGAGCGCACAAATACATGTGGTTCCTCCTGAGGAGATGTAATTGTCAAGGACAAGTGCTTGGGGATATGCAGTTGTTAAGGTGCTAACAACCAGAGGTTGTACACTATCGCGCGATAGTGCTCTATATAGAATGCATCAACACCTGTGAAGTGTGAAAAACTCATCCACAGGTTGCAGACTCCCAGAATATACCATACGAACAATTGTGCTGCAAGGGGTTGAATTGATAAGGTTTCTAAACTGTAACTTTAGGGTCACAAGGGGTCACTGCTGTTGTTGCTGTTGTTCTTGCAAGGGTGTTTCTTCTTCGTCCGCTGCCCCGATCCAGCTTTCGGTCACGGGCATCAGCGTTTCAATCGGTTGATCGACCTGCGTCACGTGGACTTCGACCTCAAGTTCGCTTTCCGCCGCGCCTTTGAAAACCCCTTTGGTTGGCGGAACGTCGTTGTAATCTCGCCCGATGGCGACCCGTATGTGACGTTCACCCGCGAGGATGTTGTTGGTCGGATCAAATCCAACCCAGCCCAACGTCGGCAGCAGCGCTTCTATCCATGC
>DATGQJ010000041.1:0-3379 GCA_035304265.1 Oceanobacillus sp. | reverse complement strand
GTCGTCGATCCGTGGGATATTCTCAATACACATGGAGCAGATGCGTTTCGCTGGTATCTCTACACGTCAGGACCGCCCGGTGAGCCTCGCCGATTCTCGAAGGATCTGGTGGGCAAGGTACTCAGCAGTTTTTGGCTGACGCTGTGGAACACCTACAGCTTCTTTGTCACCTACGCCAACATCGACGGATGGACGCCAGCCAGTACCCAGCCGCCGGTTGCAGAACGTGATCCCATGGATCGGTACATTCTGGCGGAACTGCATGAACTGGTGCAGGACGTGACAGAGGCGTTCGATAAGTATGATGTGCCGGGCGCAACTCGTCCTGTGCAGGCATTTGTCGAGACACTGAGCAACTGGTACGTGCGGCTTAGCCGTCGCCGTTTCTGGAAGAGTGAGAGCGACAGTGATAAGTTGAGTGCTTACGCGACACTTTACGAATGCCTTGTCACTGTGTCGAAGTTGATCGCGCCGACGGTGCCATTTCTGGCGGATGCGATGTATCGTAACCTTGTGACAACGCATGACCAGAGCGCACCGATTAGCGTGCATCTGGCGCTCTGGCCCGAAGCGAACCCTGAGCTTATTGACCGCACGATGATTGATGAGATGCGTCTTGTGCAGCGGTTGGTAAGTCTTGGACGTTCCGCGCGAGAGAGTGTCAGCATGGGGGTGCGCCAGCCTTTAGCGAGTGCGCGTTTTGCAACCCGTGATGCCAAAGAAGCGGATGTGGTGCGCCGCCTGAGTGGGTTGATCAGCAACGAACTCAACGTCAAACAGGTTGAAGTTCTGGAAGGCGCGGCTGATGTCGTGGAATACAAGTTGAATCCGCTGCCGAGCATTTTAGGCAAGAAGTTCGGCAAGGATTTCCCGCGTGTTCAGAAAACGCTTCGAGAAGGCGATTCTGCGGACGTTCGGCGATGGGCGGAGACACTCTTGCGTGATGAAAACATCGTACTTGAACTAGATGGCAGCACCTTCGAGATGACGCCAGAAGAAGTTGAAGTGCATCGCAACGCCGCCGAGGGCTATGCTATCGCCGAAGACGGCAATTATCTGGTAGCACTCGATACGCGGCTGACCGAGGACCTGATTATGGAAGGGTTGGCACGCGAAGTCGTGCGCCGTGTTCAGACGATGCGCAAAGATGCCGACTTCGACATTAGCGACACCATCTCCCTCAAGTACACTGCGAGCGAGCGGTTGGCGAATGCAATTGAGCGTTATGCAGATTACATTCGTGCGGAAACGCTGTCAGCACAGTTGGAGCAGGGAGAGCCAACCAACGGGTACTATCGTGCCTACTTTGGTCCTGATCCGGACGGCGACCCCAAGAAAGACACCTCTATTGATGGGGAATCGCTCACTCTTGCGGTCAAGCGTATGTGAATTGTGAATAATCGCTAAGTAAACAAATGGGGCAGACTGATGATGTTCGGTCTGCCTCATTTGATTCTGTGCGCTTTTTGTCAAAACCAGACAAAAATGCGTTCCACTCATTGTGTGAAATGATTATAATGTTTCATGTATCACCATCTATACAATCGTTGTATACCAACAACCCAGATTCGACGGATATGTCAGAAAATCACAGCGCCACTATACAAGCTTTACTGCAATTTGCACTGCCGTTGGGAACCACCCTCGTCGCAGGGGCACCGGAGAAAACGGTTACATATGCTGTCACGCTGCGTGCGCAACCTCCCGCCTTCCCTGATGTATACGGTGGCGAGCTTGCGCTTATTTCGATGAATGTACTTCGCAGCTTTGACAGTCGCATTACGCTTTCGGAAGTCATTCGCGGTCTGGCGCAGGTGGGGGTGAGCGCCGTCGCCGTCGATGACGAAGTGCCGAATTCTGCTGTGGTCGTGGCAAATGAGGCAGGCATCGCATTACTGGCGCTTCCGGGCGACAGCAATCTGGCGCGAATCGAGCGTGCGGTCAACAGCCTGATCATCAACCAGCGGGCGCAGATGACGCAGCGAGCCATCGAGATTCAGCGTCAATTGACCCGTCTGGCGGCGGAGAACCGCGATTTCAACAGTTTGCTGCAAATTATCGCTCGTTCAACGGCAAAGCCTGTGGTCGTCCACGATGACGCAGGCGTGTTGATGGCGCAGGTTTATCCCAACGTGGCAAGGCGGACGCCACCCGTCACGAGCGGCGGCGGACGAACCCTTGTGCAAAGTCTACCCTATGGTGCTTTTCAGAACTGGTTGACCCGTGAAGCGCCAACCACTGAGGGCGCAATTGTCCCAAGCCCACTCGGTTACACGACGGTGCTGAAAGTGGAAAAGCGGGTAGCTGGTTATTTGTCGCTTGTGGACAACCATGACTCCTTAGATGAGTTTGATCGACAGGTGCTGCTGTACGGCGCTGACGTTTGCGCGATTGAACTGGCGAAGAGCAAAGCAATCGCTTTTGCCGTTGAGCAGGCGCGTGGTGACTGGGTTCAGATGTGGTTGAGCGGTACGCCTGCCGATGACGATTTGATGACCACCCGTGCGCAGCAGGCAGGATTTGAACCTGATTCGATGTATATGGTCGCGGTGTTCCGCGCTACAACCGAGTCTGGCGCGAGCTTACCGCTGGAATCGCTCATCCCGCTCGTTCGCGATGATATTGCTCGCCGCCAGATCATGGGGGCAGTTGGACAGTATGTCGATGTCATCGTCGCTTTGTACCCATTGGAGAACGCGACTTTTGCTCCCCGTGTTCGTCGTCTGGTGGAAGAAGTGCGTGCGCAACTGGCAACCCGTACTCCGAGTGGCTTGGTCGCAGCAGGGATCAGCCGTCCTGCCTGCGGGATGGCAGCGCTACGCGAAGCATACCGTGAAGCGAAAGATGCCGTCAGTATTGCCAATGAACTAGGTGATCGTGAACAGACCACCTTTTATGGGGATCTCAAGCTGTTCCAACTGCTACTGGCGTTAAAGGAGCGCAACCTCGACCATCTCAGACGCTTTTACATTGAAACTTTGGGTCCGCTGGTGGAACATGATGAACGCAAGCAGGGTGATTTGATACGCACGCTGAATGGTTTCTTTGACGCGAACGGTAATCTCGCGAAAGCGGCTACCGATCTGGACGTGCATCGTAACACGCTGGTGTACCGACTTGAGCGTATCAGTGAACTCACAGGGCTGAATTTAGACGACGCGGATAACCGCCTGATTCTGCATCTTGCGCTTAAAGTTCAGCGGGTTTTGGCAACCGTACCGGGTGCCTAATTGTGCGCTTTTTATGAAAAGGTAACAAGTTTCCCTCAATTCGCTCGCGCTGTGCGAAGAGTTTGTGGTACAATGACCAATGCGTGCAGCACAAACTTTCGTATACTCTAGCACAGAAGGGGACTTTCACAATGGCGGTTGAATTTTAT
>DATGQJ010000040.1:0-4008 GCA_035304265.1 Oceanobacillus sp. | reverse complement strand
AGGGATCAATATCCGGTTGCAAACCGCCGCCCAGCAAGCCAACGCCGATCTCCCCTCTGCGGATCAACTGCGGGAAGGCTTTGAACTCGACATGGAGCGCAAGGAATTCGCGTTGCAGTTATCTGCGGCGGCAGCGTATCTGCTCCCGACGGGTGATAACAGAAACCACAACGGGAATTAACGCCGTTCGTTCTAGTGCGTGTTATGCACTTGCCCCCTCATCCCCCGGCCCCTTCTCCCACGCAAGCGGGGAGAAGGGCAATCTCGACATCAAAGTACATAACACGTTCTAGTGCGCAGACACGCCAGACGCCGCCGCCTTGCTAAAGGCGTCTGGCTAGCACCGAAAGCCCTGTTTTACAAATAAAGACGGAGTTTGCGGGAACGGGGAAACCTCACCCCCCAACCCCCTCTCCACGCGGTGGAGAGGGGGAGTCGAGCGAAGCGAGACGGGGGTGAGGTGCGAGAATCTCTGTCCTATTTGGGAAAACAGCATTATCCTGTCCCCACATAATGATCAAACCGCATAGGCACGTTCCACAGCCGCCTTCAGTCGGGTTGATTTTGCCAGCCGGATGGCTTCAGCTTCCAGCGTTAACGCGCACGATGCGGAAGCCTCTGAAATTGTAGCAGCCGTAAGGCACATCATAGTAACGAAAGGTGCAGCGGCAGTCGGCTTTCGTGAAATAGAACCACCCGCCGCCGTGAATCACTCGATATTGTGTATCACTGTTCAGGTCGTTGGTCTTTTGGTCGTAGTCGGTTAAGCACCACTCCCACACATTCCCCGACATATCAACGACACCGAAAGGACTATCACCTTTTCCCTCATACTGTTGGACGGGCGTTGTGCCGTCGCTCTGGCAAGGCTCAACCGAATTGTTACAGCGTGTACAGTCCCACTCGTTTCCCCACGGGTAAGTTCGACCATCGTCCCCCTGTGCGGCGTACTGCCATTGTTCTTCAGTGGGGAGCATGATGTTTTCGCCGGATACTTCGCTTAACCACTGGCAGAACGCCACCGCCTCGTACCACGTCACGCCGACGACGGGATAGTTCGCGCCATTCCATTTGCTGTCATTCCAGAAACGAGGTTCTGTCCATGGGGTGTCGGTGGCGACGCCTTCTCCCTTGGTGTAATCGAGCACCAACCCTTTCAACCGGGCGTCCCAACCCGCCGCTGTCCACCATTGGCGCTCGTTGTAGCCGCCCGCTTCGATGAATCTGGCGTACTGTGCATTCGTGATCGGATATTTAGAGATACTGTAGTCTTTGCCGGGAATGTCGATCCAACGGAATGGTTCGGGGAGCGAGTATTCCAATTTAGCCTCCAAATGAATCACGTATCGGCATTGTTCAATGTTGCGACGATGCCGATACGTGAACTCCCCACGTTATTTCTTTCCGGCGTTATAACCCAGATGCGTGCCGTTGGGGACAACCCGGTCTTTGAATTTCTCGAAATCTTCCATTCGCAAATCGGTGCCGAGAATGCAGTTCTGGCCGATGGTGTATCCGGCGGGGATATGCGTATCTTTGCCGACACAGGTGATGCCAAGCTCGCCCACGTCCTGATACAAACCCACGCGGGCGTTATGCCCGACGACGACGATCTTGTCCAGAATGGCTCGCTCGACGATTGCCCCCGCTTCAATGTAGGCGTCGGTGAGGATGACAGATTCGCGCACGACGGCATTGGGTCCGACGAAAACGCCGGGGGCAAGCACCGAACGCTCGACCACCGCGCCCTCTGAAATCACACACCCATGCGTGACCATGCTGTTGTTGATCACCGCACCGCTGGCGATCTGGACGGGTGGACGCTCTTCGCTCTTGGTGTGAATGACCCACGTGCGGTCATTGAGGTTGAGGGACGGCGGCGCGGAGAGTAAATCCATGTGGGCTTCCCAGTAGGCGTCCAACGTCCCCACGTCGATCCAGTAGCCGCCGTAAGGGTAGGCAAAAACGTTCATCCCATCTCTTACCATCTGCGGAATGATGTCCTTGCCAAAATCGTGATTTGATGTCTGCTGGGTGTGATCCTCTTGCAGCAGTTTTTCCAGCACAGGGTAGGAGAAAACGTAGACGCCCATGTTGGCGAGGTTGCCGGGTGGGTTCGCCGGTTTTTCCAGAAAGTCGGTGACGCGGTAATTCTCGTCCACGTCTACGATTCCGTAACGGCTCGCCTCGTCCAATGGCACGGTGATCACGCAGAGCGTGGCATCGGCTTTTTTGTCACGGTGGTACTGAATCAGAACGTCGTAGTCCATCTCGTAGATATGATCGCCGGATAGAATGAGAACATATTCCGGGCGTCCGCGCCGGACGAAATTCAGGTTTTGCGTGACCGCGTCTGCCGTGCCTGCGTACCAGTCGGTATCGTAGCGCCCTTTGTATGGCTGCAAGATTTGCACGCCGCCCGTGAATGAGCGATCTAAGTCCCATGGACGCCCACGTTCGATGTGATCGTTGAGACTGTGCGGGCGATATTGTGTCAGAATCAGCACGTCGAAAATGCCGGAGTTGACGCAATTGCTGAGGGGGAAATCAATAATACGATACTTGCCAGCAAAAGGAACGGCGGGCTTGGCGCGTTTGGCGGTTAATGACGCTAACCGCGTGCCTTCGCCGCCTGCTAGGATAATCGCCTTCACCTTCATGTAATTCTTTCCTCCACAAATGATCTCTCCACAGGCAACTATTGTGCCGCAATGTGGGGAAGAAATCTATCAAATCGCCTTAAACCACGCGAGCACCCGATGCTCTACTTCCCGCCTGTAACCCAGCTTGCGGGCAAGCGCGATGGATGCATGATTTTGCTTCGCCGTATTCCAGTAGGTCTGGTATCCCATGCTTTCGCAGGTTTGGATCAGGTGGGCGCAGACAATCGTCGCGTAGTCTTTGCGCTGGTGCGGTTCGGGGGTGGCAACGCCTAACTCGACGATGCCGTTTGCGGCAGGTCCCGCCGAAGCCTCGGACAGAATTTCGTCGCCACGCATCAGGAAGAAGCCCGTCCATCTTTCCAATGCCCGCTCCACACTTCCGAATACGGCAAGGTTCGCCTCTCGATCCGCGCTTCGTTCAAACAATTCGCGGTCTATCCGGCGAATCTGGCAGCCTTCGGGCACGCGCAGGTAATCATCCAATCCACCTCCAATTGGACGTTCGGTGAAGTCGATGGCGTAACCGTCGTATTGCGGCTGAGGTAAGAGGGTGAACAGTTCATCGTCGGGCAGGAGCAGGAGCACCACGTCCCCGTGCTGCTGTAGCGTGGTGATCACCTGTTCCACCAAAGCTTTATCGAATTTTCCGCCGAGGAACGTTGTGCCGTAGGCGTTTTCGCGCACCACTGCCCATGTCGGGTTGGCTGCATCATCCGTCAGGATTTGTCCGGCAACGATGTCATCCAGCACCAGACCGCAGCGCACGTATGCGGGCATCGCTGCTTGAGCGGCTATCGTCATCATAAGTGTGAAGTATATCAGCCCCGAAATTAGAACAAAAACCTTGCAAACTGTAACGCGATGTTAAGGGTAGGTACAGCGAGCGAAGCGTAAGATTATAAATGCGAGGTTGATTTATTGGAGTTTCATCCTTCATGTTTACGTGGGCGATTCGAGAGGATTTGGCGGAAAAATTAGCGCGTCGCGCCGAGAGCCTTGGCTGTTCGGTGGACGATTTACTGGAAACGCTGCTGGCAGAGGACGAACTCCGTCAACTTCGTGAGAGTGAAGCGCATTTTCGCAGCATTGTCGATTCGGCGATGGACGCTATTCTCTCGTGTGACGAGGATGGGCGAATCATCGTTTTCAACCACGCCGCCGAAATCATGTTCGGCTGTCCTGCTGAAGAAGCGTTGGGCAAGCCGCTGTCTCAGTTTCTGCCCGAACGCTACCGCGAATCCCACGCCCAACACATGCGGCGTTTTGGCGAAACCGGCGTGACCACGCGCTCGATGCAGGCTTTGAACGAACTGACGGCGTTACGCACGAATGGCGAGGAATTCCC
>DATGQJ010000039.1:0-4396 GCA_035304265.1 Oceanobacillus sp. | reverse complement strand
TGACGCCGAACGCGATCAGCAGCAGCACCATCGAAACGCCGCTTGCCGCCTGCATGTCGCCGCCTTCAACCCGCGTGTAAATATACATCGTTCCGGTGACTGCACGCCCGCCCGCAACCACGATCACCGAGCCGAATTCGCCCATCGAGCGGGCGAAACTGAGCAGCGCCCCGGTAGCAATCGCCGGACGCAGCACCGGAAAGATGACACGCCAGAAGGTTGTCCATGCCGAAGCGCCAATCGTCTGTGCGGCTTCGGTTTGATAGACTTCCATGTTGAGTAGGACGGGCTGCACGGTGCGAATGACGAATGGGTAGCCGACGAACAACAGGGCGATAATGACCCCCGGCGTGTTGAACAGCACGCGAATACCCAACTCGTTCTGAAGGAAACTGCCGATGATGGTCTGTGGTCCGTAGAGGATGACCAGCATCACGCCTGTTACCAGCGTCGGCACGGCGAAGGGGAGATCAACCAGCGTGTTGAAGATGCCTTTGCCGGGGAAACGATAACGCACCAGAACGTATGCCGTCAGCGTGCCGATCACGGTGTTGACCACCGCCATGAACGCCGACGTGTAAACCGACAGGATAATCGCGTTTGCCGCTTCGGTGCGGGAAATGCTGCGCCAGAACGCATCCCAACCGAAGCGAAGACCCTGCACGTTGACCACGAACAGGGGGATGGCGATGAAGATCACCAGATAACTGAGCGCGATCAGACGTAAACCCCAGACGCCATAGGATGGCGTCTGGGTACGTGATGCGGCTCGTCCAGAAGGATTGAAAACCGCTTGTGCCATTAACTACTGTCCCTGAACCTCGGCAATGATCCGGGTAAATATACCATCGTCTCCGAAGACGTTGGTACGTGCTTCTCCCCAACCGCCGAATTCAGCCACTGTGAAGAGGTCTTCAACAGCCGGGAAGACGATCAAGGGATTGTGCTCGATGGTCGAGGACGCTGCTTCTTCAGCGGCTTCCGCTTCCGGTGTTGCCAATTCCTCGTCTTCTGGCGCGTAGGGAGCGGGAACGCCCAGTTCTTCGCTCACAACCGGATTGACCGGACGGAAGCCGTGATTGGCGAAGATGCGCTGCGCTTCTTCCGTCCACGCAAACTGAACGAATGCCTCAGCGACTTCGCGGGTCCCGTGCGCGTCCACGTAAGTATCGACAACGGCAATCGGGTTTTCAATCAGCAGGGTCGAGGTGGGATAGACGATGGTATATTCGCTGCCTGCCAGAATTCCGGCGTAGACCTCGTTTTCGTAAGTAATCGCCACGTCGCCAATGCCGCGCTCGAAGGTGAGGAAACTCTCGCGCCCGTCGCGGTCAAGCACAGCGATATTGTTCGCCACTGCACGCAGGAATTCCACCGCGCCTTCTTCGCCCTCATAACCGGGGACGAAGCCGCGCCGCGCCGCCCCGTATACGCCAAGAATGTTCCACTGAGCGCCACCGCTGGTCGCCGGGTCTGGCGTGATGATCTCGACGCCTTCATTCGTCAGATCGACCCAATCGGTAATATTGGCGGGATTATCGGGACGGACTGCCAGTACCACCAGTGAGTTGGCGACGAATCCCTGATAGGGGTTGTCGTCTTTCCAGTCTTCGCTTACCAAGCCAGCGTCAACCAGCCGGGTAACATCGGGTTCAATTGAAAGCGCGACAATATCCGCCTCAAATCCACCGGCAACGGCACGAGACTGTGCGCCCGATGCCCCATACGATTCGAGGACGGTGACTTGCTGTCCGGTTTGTTCTTGCCAGTATGCTTGAAAAAGGGGAATGATCTCGCCCCATGCTTCGCGGGGAACGGCATAGCCTACGAGGGTGATGGTCACAGAGTTATCCTGCGCGGTTACGGGCGCAAAGGTGGTGAATGCAAGCAGCGTGAGCAATACAAGCGCAATACGTGACATGGTGTTGATTTTCTCCTCAAGATGCAAACCATAGACAAAGATGACATGCGAATCCCGTTCATCGGCTACAACAGCGACAACACATCGCGCTATTATAACAGGATGCGTTGCGATCAGTGAAGCATATCAATTGTCGATTGGAATGCGTTTCGAGGTTCAACTGAGTTATCCTTTCGTGTACAACCTCGTCTGCGAACACATAGGTGTGCCCCTACAACGGCATGGGTTAGTCTCCGGCAAGGGCGAATTCAGCACGCGGAATCAGTTGGCGTGCTTCAAGATAAGCAAGCACTTTGGCGACGCTTTCTTCAACCGTTTCACGATCCGTATGCAGCGTGATTTCGGGCGTTTCGGGTGGTTCGTAGGGATCGCTCACGCCAGTGAACTCTTTGAGTTCACCCGCAAATGCCTTGGCGTATAATCCCTTCACGTCGCGGGCGGCGCAGGTTTCCAGCGGCGCAGCAACGTAGACTTCGATGAAATTGGTGGTTTCCCGGCGCACGTTGTCACGGGCGGCACGATAGGGCGAGATGAACGAAGCGATCACGCCCACGTCGTTGCGCGAAAGCAGCTTGGCGACGAAGGTCACGCGCTCGATGTTCTTGTCGCGGTCTTCTTTGCTGAAGCCGAGATCGCGCGTCAATCCTTCGCGGACGGTATCGCCGTCCAAGCGTTCAACACGCACATTACGTGCCCGCAGTTCACGTTCCAGCGCGACGGCGATAGTGGTCTTGCCCGCGCCGGAAAGTCCGGTCAACCAAAGTGTGAAACCCTGTGACATAGCCCTATCCTAAGCTGTTGTTGGCAGATGGATGCCGCACTCGGTTTTTGCCATCCCGCTCCAGCGCCCGGAACGCGAGTCTTCGCCCGGTTCAACCGCGCGGGTGCAGGGGAAGCAGCCGATGCTCAGATAATTCAGGTCGTGCAGTGGGTTATACGGAAGCTCATGCGCGTGGATGTACGTCCAGATCATGTCTTCCGTCCATGTTGCCAGCGGCGACAGTTTGACCTTACCGTACTTGCGATCCTCACTGATGATCGGGGTAGATTTCCGCCCCTGATACTGGTCACGGCGCAGTCCGGTCAGCCATGCATCAAATCCCACTAATGAGTCCCCAAGCGGCACGGTTTTGCGCAGATGGCAGCACAAATCCGGGTTATGCGCCCAGAGATCGGGACCGTGTGTTTCTGCTTGTTGTGAGACGGATTGTGCGGGGGAAACGCGGGTGAGGTTGAGGTTCCATTCGTGCTCAATTTTGTCGATGAGCGCGTAAGTTTCGGGGAAAAGCAGTCCGGTATCGAGTGTGAGCACGTGGATGTCGGGCGCTATCTCTTGCAGCATGTGCAGCGTGACGATCCCGGTAGGCTGGAAACTGGTGACGAGCGCCAGCTTTTCACCAAAGGTTTCCCACGCCCAAGTGAGAATTTCCTGCGGCGACGCATCTTCAAATTCTTGATTCAGCGTTTCGAAGTCGAACACAACTCACCTCTCAGACATAAAAAAAGCCCCGCATGTCGTTCGGGGCTTTACAGGCTGCAAGCACACACAAACGGACTATGCGTTCGGATAGTCGCTCTCCATAGGACAACAACACATCTGCATGTACTTCATCGTCATTTCCCCTACCAACAAAAAACCCCGCGCTGTGCGCCGGGGTTCTTCATCTTCAATCCAAGTGACACGTGAAAGACAAACGAAACCAGACCACAGCCTCTTTAAGCTATCGCCTCACAACAACAACACATTGCAGCAGAGAAAATCATCAACATGGTCAGTTCTTCAGGTTCGTTTGTATCAACTTGCACAAATTAGCATACATCCTGCGCTTTGTCAACAAATTGGCAGGTGATCTTCATTGCGTGAGATCGTTCTTCCAATCCCTGAACACGCGCAGCAGCGCGTCCTCTGCCTGCGGGTTGATAAGTTCTTCGCGCAGTTTGCCCATCATTGAAATGGTGATGCGCATCGGCTGTAAGTCGTTATACGGGCAAGCCACATTTCAGGAACTAACTCAGCACCACCACCGTGTCAAACGGATCGCGCTTGCTTTCCGGGATGTACAAAATGGTCTCCTGCTCGGTGCGCTCCAGCTTCACCGATGAGCCATCGCGCAACAGCCGCGCCTCCGTGACCGCTTCGGGAACGTCCTTCAGCTTCACGCAGTCGCTGATGTAATCCAGCACGTGAACGTAGTGGGTATCGCCATTCCGCGTGCTCACGGTTTCTTTCGTTGGCGGAATCACACCCGCGCGGGTGTTGTGAATCGACTCGCCGTATTTGCTCAACCACTTGCCGACGGCACGCAGCCGCGCCGCATGTTGGGTGAGGATGGTTCCCTGCGGGGTAGGTCCAACATTCAGCAGCAGATTGCCCCCGGCGCTGGCGCTGCGGGCGAGCACATGCACCAGATGGCGAACCGATTTGGTATTGCGGTCTTTCCGGCTGTATCCCCAGTGGTCGTTGATGGTCATGCA
>DATGQJ010000038.1:0-3034 GCA_035304265.1 Oceanobacillus sp. | reverse complement strand
ACCCATTTCTAACTTTTACCTGTTCTTACCTGCTAACAGGCAGTTACCCCTCACCATCCGTCGCTTTCCCACAACCCTTAACTTGTCTATTTCCCGCTTTTCATCGGATAATTCACGTGAGTCGTGTTATCACGTCTTTCGTTGGATCGAGGAAGCTATGCGCCACACCCGTAGATTCAAATTGACAGCCATTGGATTGATCTTGCTTGCGGTATTCTTCCTGCGCGTGCTGGCACAGGGCAGGAATGGCAATCGTTTGACCTACGGTACGACCACCTCCAGCAGCGTTTCAGAAGATTCGCCGCTGGTTTTCTTTACCTTCGACGGCGACGAAGGCGATCTGGTCGTCATCCGCGCCATCTCGACCTCGGAAGACTTCGACCCGACGTTGAGCTTACTTAGCCCATCTCAGCAGCCACTCGCCATCAACGACAACGATCCGTTCGTAGCTGGCACAGTAGACGCCCGTATTTCCTATCGCCTGCCACAAGAAGGGGTTTATTCGCTGGTGGTCGGTGGTGCGCAGCGTTCTACCGGGGACTTTTTGCTCACCCTCGATACTCGTGATGGCACGGACAATCCGATACTGCTCACCATAGACGACAGCCTGACCGTCGATTTCAGCGACGATTCCGACCCGAAAACCTTCCGTTTTGCAGCAGACCCTGAAATTCCCTTGATGTTGTACGTGCGCGGCGAACCGCTGACGTACAGCTTCAACGCGGAACTTCGTGACGCCCGATGGCAGCCTGTGGCAGTGCTCAGCGGCGCACCGTTGAGTACGATCATGATTCAGCGTGGCGAAGGGGAATATCTCCTGACCATCAGCGCACCTGACCCCAACGGCGCGGTCACAGTCGGCTTGACGGCGGCAGGTGAAGCCGTCAGCCTTCCTGAAGTTATCGACGTGGTAGCGACGGAAGCGCCAATCCAATTCACGCCTGTGCAGGATTGCGTGATCATCGCGCCGGATCAAACGGTGAATATCCGGTCAGGTCCGGGAATTGGCTTTGATACCATTGGTGTTCTGCGCAGAAACGATACGCTTCCCGCGCTTGGCATCAGCTTGAACGGCGCGTGGTATGCGGTGCTGTATGAAGATGGTCGTGGTTGGGTGGCAGACACAGCAACCGACCTGCAAGGCAACTGCGGCGAACTGCCCTTTGCCGAGAACACGCCGACGCCCACAAGTACCTTTACGCCGACCTTCACGCCAACGGCGACCAATACGCCGACGCCTACAAACACCTTTACACCATCACCGACTTTCACACCGTCGCCATCGCCCACGCGAACGCCGTCACCGACTCCTACCGCCACCCTCGATCCGGTGCTCGATGCGCCCTACGACGAGGACTATAGTCTGGTGCTGCCGTTCTACGCAGGGACCACCTTTACCGAGCAAATCTCCTATCCCGGCGGCGATCACACCGATCTGATTTCGGTCAGTGTCGAAGGGTTCAACGCAATCAACACGCGCACCGAATACTCCTTCCGTCTGGATTGCGTGGGGAACGGAACCGAGTCGGTAGCATGGGGCTTTGATCCATCCAATCCCGACATTGCCTGTGGCGATAGCGCCGTGATTGTCTTTACCGAAGAGAGTAACGACCAGCGAATCATCGTCACGCTGCCCGAAGGAAGCACTCAGGCGCTGGTGTATTACACCATTGTCGTGACCAAGCTTTAGGATGCCTGCAAAGATTCATCTGTAAACTGGGTTTACGGATGGATACGTAGCGAGAAACAATGCAATCAACGAAAGAACGAGCAGGGATGCTGGTACGCGCCATCATTGTGCTACTGGCATTGATGATACTGCTGACTGCCTACTACTGGGTACATAAGCCCTTTGACCTGACCACCATTACCATTCTCGGCGGTGCCGCGCTCGACACCCTGACTGTCGGCGCGTTGTTTGCCATCGCAGGCGGCATCGGACGCTGGGGAATGGCGCTGCTGCAGCAGCGCCTCGCGCTCGATTTCACGCTGCTTTCACGAGCAGAGCGGTTCGCGCTGGCGGGGATAGCGGGGTTGATGCTCATCTCCTCTGCGGTACTGGCGCTGGGAATGGTTGGGCTGTTCCGCAACGTCTTCTTCTGGATACCACTGCTCGTCATCGGGGTGCTGCTCCGGCATGAGGTCAAGACGTGGCTAGAGGACGGACGCGCCATTCTCGTCGCTGCCCGCCCGCAAACCCGCTGGGGTTGGATATTAGCAGCCTTCAGTGTGACGCTGCTGGTGCTGGCGCTGCTGCACAGCCTCGCGCCGCCCTACGCCTGGGATGGCATGACCTATCATCTGGTGGGTCCGAGTCACTATCTCGCCGATGGACGCATAACCCCACAGCCAGAAAATGCGTACTTCGGCTTCCCCAAAGCGGTGGAAATGTTGTTCAGTGTGGTCATGAGTCTGTTCGGACGCGACACCGCCGCTGCACCTGTCCATGTCGGTTTTGGCATTCTCGGCTTTTTGGCGGTGGGTGGTCTGACGCGACGCTATGCGGATAGCAGCATCGAGTCGGCTTGGCTCGCAGTTTCGCTGCTGATCGGCTCGTTCAGCTTATGGCTAGTCATGACGTGGACCTACGTCGATCTGGCAGTGCTGGCGCTCAGTACACTTGCTTTCTCGCTGGTGAATGTCTGGCGTGAAACCAAAGACTCGCGCTGGTTAATTTTGTTGGGATTTCTATGTGGATTTTCCTTAACTATCAAATATACAGTGGGGCTGCTGATAGGGGCGCTTGGGCTGTATATTCTGGTCTACCAGCCACTTCGTAATGTACTTCGCCAACCACACCAACTTATTCGGGATGTGTTGTTCTTTGGGCTGCCCATCATCGTTGCATTTCTGCCCTGGATGATTCGTGCAGCGCTGCATTATAACAACCCATTTTATCCTTATTTTTTCGACGGCTTGAACTGGAATTCTGAACGGGCGTTGTATTTCAATCAGGTTGGCATGGGGCTGCTTAGTCACAATCTTTGGTGGCAACTTCCCATCATGCCCATTGCCGCCACAATCTTCGGCGTCG
>DATGQJ010000037.1:0-2768 GCA_035304265.1 Oceanobacillus sp. | reverse complement strand
CCCCCACTGCGGCGCATACGTGCGCCCGGACGTGGTGTGGTTCGGTGAAATGCTCCCAACCAACCAGCTTCAGGCGGCGATTGACGCCTGCGAAGCAACGGACGTGATGCTGGTGATCGGCACGTCTGGCGTGGTGCGCCCTGTTGCCGACATGCCGCTTTATGCAAAACAGCGCGGGGCAACCTTAATCGAGATCAATCCTGTGGAAAGCGAACTCACACCCGCCGCCGATCTCTGGCTTGCGGGACCTTCGGGCGAGATTTTGCCGCGCGTGCTGGCTGCGCTGGACGAACATGCGTAGGTTGCTCCCCTGTATTTTTCTCACCTTTTTCTGGTTTCATGCTGCCTTGGCGCAGACATCAGCGTGGCAGGTGTTTTTGCTGCGCGGCATCGAGGCGAACGGTGCAGATCGTCTGAACTTCGTCAACCTGACCACCGCCGAAGAAACGACGGTGTCTGTACGCGGGGCAAACTATACCGTTCTGCCGACCGGGGTGCTTTTCCAAGATGTCGAAACCCGGCAGGTCATGGTTGCCAGCCCCGATAGAACGGTCACGCCCCACCCGCTGATCGAAATGGGCGAGTTCGCGCGGCGTGTGGATTGGGCAGTCTCAGCCGATGGACGTGCGCTGGCATGGACGATCACGGGCGGCTCGCCGACGGAACTCACGACAACCACGTGGGTTGCAGAAGGTGAGACGCATCGACAGGTGCTGGTGGATGGACCGCACAACGGCATCCGGGCGTTTCCCATCGGGTTCAACGCCGAACACGACGTGCTTTATATGGATTATCAGCCAGACACGATTGCCGATTTCACCCCATTCCGCCAGTATGCTTCTATGTTCTCGCTCGATCTAGAAACGGGGCAAACGCGCTCGCTGCCGGGTGAGGCGGGCTGTTTCTGTGGCGGCGGCATCGGCAGCCACCGTTTCTTGCGGCTGATGCTTGGCGCAAATGGGTTCGACCTGCGGGCGGTCAATCTGGATACCAATACCCAGCAAATCATTCCGGGTATTGGGTTGAGCGATTACACGCAGGGCGGCGACGTATTGATCGCCCCCGACGGCACACGCGCCACCTATGCCCTTGCCCACATCAGCAACTTCGGCACGCCGGAGCAGGCGCTTCAAGTGGTGTTCGTGTTGGTCGATCTCGTCAACATGACGCAGACCCAATTGCTTGAAGTGAGCGACTTATTTTTACGACCGGTAGCGTGGACGGAAGACGGTAGTGCGATCCTGCTGACCAGCCCGCTACAAGATGGCACATGGAAAATCAATGTGGGGCAAAATTCGCTGGAGCATATCGCTTCTGCAACCTATTTAGGGACTATGCTTTCCGGTCAAAACAACTAATATCCTGTACAATGGGAATATGACGACCATAACTGATTTCGAGCGTCGCAAGGCAAAGTACACACCCGTCGCACAACTTTTGCGTGAGATGTACGGGTATCCCAACTGGCGGCAGTCGCTTCCAGCCATGGACGAACTGATAGACTGTGTTCTGAGCCAGAGCACCAGTGACATTAATCGTGACCGCGCCTTTGATGCACTCAAGGCGCGTTATCCCAATTGGGAAGCGGTGATGAACGCTCCTACGCAAGAGGTCATCGATACCATCAAACCCGCAGGCTTGGCGAACCAGAAAGGTCCGCGCATTCAAAATATCCTGCGCCGTATCTACGCCGAACGCGGGGAACTGAACATCGACTTCCTCAAGGATTTGCCCATCGAAGAGGCAAAAGCGTGGCTTACCAGCTTCGACGGCGTGGGACCCAAAACGGCGGCAATTGTGCTGTGCTTCGCCTTCAACCGCGAGGCGTTTCCCGTCGATACGCACATCCATCGGGTTGGGCAGCGCATCGGCTTTCTGCCACAGGGAATCAGCGCAGATAAAGCACATCCGGTGATGGAAGCCATCGTCCCGCCGGATCAATACTATGCCTTTCACCTTAATCTTATCCAGCATGGTCGAGAAATCTGTCAGGCACGCCGTCCCCAATGCGAACGCTGCCCCCTGACCGCGTACTGTGACTACTATCAAAGCCAGATGAGGCTGTCATGACCGAAACTGAGAGAACTGTTCTTAAAGTCTCCGATCAGGAGATCACCAATATTCGCCATAATCTCTCGCTGCTGCGCACACAGGTACAAGCAGGTAAGGTCGATAGCGCATTTCTGGATAAGCAGCTTGATAAACTCACCGATCTGCTGGATCGGCTGGAACTCGAACACCGTCAGTTGAAGAAGCAAGGACGGCTGGAAGCGCTCTACAACGTCAGCCGCTTGCTTGGTGCGTCGCTCGATTTACAGGTCGTGCTCGATCAGGTGATGGACGCGATCATCCAGTTGACGGGCGCAGAGCGCGGCTTCCTTATGCTCCCCAACGACGACGGTCAGGTAGAAGTGCGTGTCGCCCGCAATTTCGACCAGCAAACCCTGAGCAGCGATAAATTCAAATACAGCCGCACGATTGTCTCGAAGGTGCTGGACACGGGCGAATCCATCGTCACGACGAATGCCGCCGAAGACCCGCGTTTCGCGGGACAGGCAAGCATCATCGGGCAGGCGCTTCGCAGCATTATGGCAACTCCCCTGCGGGTTCGCGGCAGAGTCACCGGCGTGGTCTACGTGGATAACCGCGCCATCGCCGGACTATTTGAAGAAGACGATCTCGAAGCGTTGGATGCGCTGGCAGGGCAGGCAGCGATTGCGATTGACAACGCCCAGTTGTTCAGCGCCACCGACCAGAAGCTCGCCGAG
>DATGQJ010000036.1:0-2966 GCA_035304265.1 Oceanobacillus sp. | reverse complement strand
CACGATAGCGCCAGCAATCGTCCCCAACACGCCGCCGAGAATGTGGCTGAGGGGGATGCTCATGTGTTTGAGCAAATCTTTCGTGAGCGTCGCGCCAATCGAGGACAGCGTGAACGCGCCGATGACTGCGCCGAGCGGAATCAGCAGCAGTTCAATCAATTCGCCAATCGAGCCGATCAGCGTTGCCAGATGCCCGAACGCGACGGCGAAAAACGCGACTATTCCTTCCGCGTTTTCGGCAAAGCCCTCCAGCACAACTTCGTGATACTTCTCTGCGAAAAGCTGCCCCAGCCCGCCGAGAACGCCAAGCACGATGATGGTGATGACGGCAACCAACAGTGGACTGACGACGCTGCGAATCATGCCATCGGGCGGTTCGACGTTGGTGCGCAGTTTTTGCGCCGATGCGACGCTGGCAAAACCGATGGTCATGGCGACTGCCGCGCCGTTGCCGTTGGCGATATTGAACGCCAGCATTCCCAACTGTCCTAACAGCGTCGCGCCCGCCAGCAAGCCAATCGGCAGCAGCACCACGCTGACCAGTAAATTTCCAAGCGGAATCCGTACCGGACGCATCAGGTTATGGGCGGCGAAGAAGCTCAGAACCGCCGACGGCAAAATCGAAACGGCGGTGGCGATAGCCGCAAGCGCAATCGTCTCGATCATCTTTTCGAGGACGATTCCCGTCGTTGCGCTGATCTGCGGCGAACCTACCGGAACCGCACCCTGCGCTTCAATTGTGTGGGTTTCGCCCGCGCTGCCGCGGATGCGCGGCACTTCGATTTCTATACTGAACGAGCCGTCGCCGCGAGTGACGAAGTTGTTGCCGGTGCTGCCGACAGGCTGGCGAATGCGCCGTTCCCCGTCGCTGCCAATCCAGTTGATTCGTGCCAGCGAATCCGGCGCGAAGTTGTAGCCTTCTACCGTCACGACTTCGTTAGCATTGGCGCAGGCGGGAGTCACGACAATGAAGGGTTCGGACTCGCTGGTGGGCTGCTCAGGCGGGGTGAAACCTTCCGGGCATTGAATCGTGAAACTGGTTGTCGTGTTGTGGACTTCGTATTCCTGTGTGAAGACGTTGGGGGAGAGGAGTTCGCGCAGCGCATTACCGACGTTTTGCTGGCGCTGTGGCTGCTGTGGCACGTTCAGGTCGATGTCTGTGACCGTCCAGCCGTAAGAGAAGATGAGCAGCCCTGCTGTCACCCCAAGAACCACCAGTAAACGTCGCAGCGCCGCTTGAGAACGAGAAGGTGTTTTGTTATTCACTGGGCGCTCCTAATGTATCTCGACTTCTACCGCGTCTTCGCCGTAAATCTGCTTGAAACGCTCGTTGTCGATGTCTTTGGGCAGACCATCGAATTCCAACTTGCCGTCTTTGAGCGCAATCACCCGATCTGCGTAAGTACGGGCGAGGCTCAAAAAGTGCAGGCTGCACAGGATGGTGATCCCGTCTTCCTTGTTGAGCAGTTCTAAGTATTTCATCACCGAATGCGAAGTCGCAGGGTCAAGGCTGGCGACAGGCTCATCGGCGAGCATCATCTCCGGCTCTTGCATCAGCGTGCGAGCGATGCCGACGCGCTGCTGCTGTCCACCGCTCAATGCGCTCGCGCGGTTGTACGCTTTATCGGCAATGCCAACCCGTTTCAGCGCGGCGAGGGCGCGTTCTTTTTCGGCGTTCGGGAAGTAGTTGACGAGGCTGTAAATCGGGTTCATGTAGCCGAGCCGCCCCGAAAGCACGTTGGTCAACACGGTGGATCGCTTGACCAGATTGAACTGCTGGAAGATCATACCGATGCGCCGCCGAATCTGCCGCAGTTCATCGTCCGTTGCTGCGGTGATGTCGATTCCGTTCCAGATGATTCGCCCTTTGGTTGGGTCTACCAATCGGTTGATGCAGCGCAACAGCGTCGATTTGCCCGACCCGCTCAACCCGATGATCGCCACGAACTGCCCATCGGGAATTTCAAGGTTGATATTGTCGAGCGCGAGAAAGCCGTTGTCGTAAATTTTGGTGAGGTTTTCGATCAGAAGCATCGTATTTTCCGTCTATATAGCAGTCGCGGGCAGTGGTTCCCCGCTGCCCGCATTATACTGCAACATGACCGGCGCAGCATCGTGCGCCATGAGCATTTGTTTACCCGCCGAAGATGTCTTCTTCGGTCAAGCCGAGAATTTCGAACTGCAAGCGCGTCGCATCGTACACGTCGTCGGTGATCGGGGCGATGCTGCTCCAGCCGTAAAAGTCTTCGCTACCGATGGACTGTGCCCACGCTTCGGTTTCCGCGAAGGCGAACAGCGCATCGAGAATCTGCGCACGCAGGTCTTCAGGGAAGTCCGGTCCGAAGCTGAGCGTGTCGTTCGGGATCGGGGCGCTCAGGCGGAGAATGCGTACCTGATCCACCACATCGGGCGCGGTATCGCGGATGTTGGCGCGAGCATCGAGAATGCGCACGTCACCCACGAACAGACCTTGCTCGGTGACGCGCGATTCATCCACCGTCAGGTCGAACGGCTCGGCAAGGTCGCCAATGCTCCACGGAGCGCCGGGAACCATAGGCGGGCTAAAGAAGGTCGTACCAAAATCGGCTTCGCCGCTGTACACCGCCTGCACCACCTGATTGTGCCCACCAGCCTCAAGCGTATCGCCGGGTTCAATGCCTGCTGCCGCCAGTTCAACGGCGGGGACAACGTAACCGGAGGTCGAACCCGCATCGGGGTATGCCCAACTGCGTCCTTCGAGGTCGCCGAAGGTGTAGATGTCGCTGTCACGGCGCACGATGTATTCAGTCCAGTACACGTTCCAGCCGTTACGGACTGCTGCCGCCGCCACGTCTACGCCGCAGCGCTCGTTGGCAAGCACGTAGCCCGCCGCCGGGATGAAGCCCATCGACGCATCCGGCGCGGCGCACATCGCCTCAATCGTCGCCGCATAGGAAGTCGGCACGAACACCTCGAAGCTCAAGCCA
>DATGQJ010000035.1:0-8822 GCA_035304265.1 Oceanobacillus sp. | reverse complement strand
CCCGCGACGATGGCGATTCCGTAATTCTCGCCCAGATAGGTAAGCAGCGCCTCTGAATCCTTCAACCCGCCTGCTTCGATATACGGTGTGCAGTCGATGAAGGCATAGTAGCCATCCCCCATGATGTGATTGATGCCTTCGCGTTCCAGCGCAGCACGCAGGATTTTGCGGCTCTGGCTGGTCGGCTGAATGATGCTGGCTGCGGCTTCGGCAAATCCTTCTTCGTATGCGGCAATCGCGACTGCCTGCGCGTAAAAGCTGGGGATGACACTGTGCGAGGCTTGGCTGGTGATGTATTTCACCACCTGCTTTCCGGCAAGCAAGTGTGCGCTGCGAATGTTCGATGCGCCGAGACTCTTGGTGAGACCATCCAGAAAAATCAGCCGCTCCCGATCTTCCGGCGAAAAGGCTTGCAATATCACGTTGATGTCCGAAGGACCGTGATCGGTAACCCAGTGGTAAATCCAGTCGAACAGGACGAACGGGAAACCCACTTCAAGTGCCGTCTGCGCCAGCATGATCTGTTCTCCAAGAGGAATGGTTCTTCCTGTCGGGTTATCTGGTGAGGTGATGACCAATCCTGCAAGTTTGCGCCCCTCACGCGCCGCCAGTTCCGCACAGGCGCGTATTCCGTCGGGCGTATAGCGCCAGCCTTCTTCTGGGCGTCCGGGTGCAAGCAGCACGTTCAGACCGAGTGCATACGGTCCCCAGTTGTAGCTAATCCACGGAACGCGCGAGACAACCAGTAGCCCGCCGATCTCTTGGTTGGCAACGCCAATCATGGCGGAGTAGGCTTTTTGCAAGCCATCGCGTCCACCTTGCACGAAGACGATATTATCCTGCCCCCAGCCCGACGCGGAATCCAGATGCCAGTAGGATTCGGCAGCGGCTTTGCGGAATCGCGCCGTGCCCCATGGCTGGTCATAGGCAGTACCGTGATCGATCTGAATCTTCAATGCTCGTTCCAGAATTTCGGCAGGGACACCGGGCAGACTTGCGCCGCCGTCACCCTGCGAGGCATCGAACGTCACCGCGTCTGCGCCCATTTTGGTGCGGTAGACGTTGAGCGCGTCGCGGATCAGGAACATGCGTGATGGTGGAATTTCCATCATGTTCGCCGGATACGTGTTCACCGGAATGCGGTGCTCTGGTGGAACGACGAACTCAGGTGAATCTAAACTGGTTTCTATTGATGTTTTCGTGACCAATGCAGTTTCTCCGAATCTCCCCTGATAACAAAAACACCCCTCGCAAGGGGTGTAGTTCACTCAATACACAAAAACACCCCATCCTACTTGGGTGGAAGGGGATTAGTGTCAGTGATGTTGCGGATAATCAACATTTCAATCACATCGTCCAAATATCATGCTGATTTTATTGTGACATGCTGACAAAAGCCCGTCAATGTACAAACCCCCTAAAGCGATAGCACCGCCTTCGTGCAGAGTGCCAAAACCCGCACTATTCAACCCTCAGGATGATCTTGCCGATGTTGCTGTTGGTCGCCATGTAGCGGTGCGCAATTGCCGCTTCCTGCAAGCTGTAAACGCGGTCAATGACCGGGCGCAGTTCGTCGCGTTCAAAACGGGGTAGGGCGAATTCGACAAAGGCTTTGGTAAGGGCGATTTTCTGAGGCAGCGGCGTTCTGCGCAGAAGCGTTCCTGTGATGGTGAGATTTTTGGGCATGATCGCCCCAAGGTCGAGTTCGCCCTTTGTACCGCCAAGCGAGCCAATCAGCATCAAGCGTCCCCCAGTAGCAAGGCAAGCCAGATTATCGTTCCAGTAAGGAGCGCCAACGAAATCGAGAAGCACGTCCACACCGCGTTGTTCGGTGGCATCCAGCACCCGTTCACGGAACGATTCCTGACTATAGAGAATTGCCAGTTCCGCGCCGAGTTCTTGGCAGAAATCGCACTTTTCTTTCGTTCCGGCGGTAACGAACACCCTTGCCCCGGCTTCACGCGCGAGTTGGATGGCTGCCGTCCCAATGCCGCTTGCGCCCGCGTGGATCAGTACCGTTTCGCCTTTTTGAAGGCGTCCAAGCGTAAACAGATTCAAATAGGCAGTCAGAAAGGCTTCAGGGATTGCAGCGGCTTGCTCGTAGGTGAAGGCGCGTGGGATTGGCATCGCCATTCCGACGGGTACAGTTGCCAGTTCTGCGTAACCGCCGCCTGTGATGACCGCCATTACGCGATCCCCGACTTTCCAATCACCCGCTGCCTGCACGACTTCACCCGCCACTTCCAGACCAAGAATCGGCGATGCGCCCGGCGGGGGCGTATAACTGCCTTTGCGCTGGAGCAAATCCGCGCGGTTGAGGGCGGTTGCCCGAACGCGCACCAGCAGTTCATCATTTCCGGGTTGTGGATCGGGGGCGTCGCCGTAATAGAGCACTTCCGGTCCACCCGGTTCGTGAATCAGGATCGCTTTCATTGGCTTGCCAACAGTTGCACGCGCTGCCGCCAGTCGTTCAGAATGTCGCGGAGCGTCTCTTCAATGGAGATGGTGGGCTGCCAGCCAGTCGCCTGTCGCAGACGGGTGGCGTCGCCCCACGAGCGCCGAATCCCGCTTGAGTGCAATCCTGCGGAATTCGTCTGAACCTGAATCCTCGCGTCGGTGAAGGATAGGAGCGTATTCAGAATATGGCGGATGCTGAAGGTGCGTCCGGATGCGACGTTATACACTTCGCCCGGTGTTCCGCGTTCGATGACCAGACGATACGCCCTCACGATGTCGCGCACATCGGTGAAGTCACGTTCAGTTGAAACCTCGCCAACGCGCATGATCGGCTCTTGCAAACCGGCTTCGATTTTTGCGATTTGTGAAGCGAAATCCGAGGTCACAAATCCGGGGCTTTGACCGGGACCGATGTGATTGAACGGACGCACCCGCATGATCGGTAACTGGTGGCTGAGGAAATATTGCAGTCCGAGCATATCCTGTGTGACCTTGCTCACACCATAAGGGTTTGCCGGACGCATCGGCGCATCTTCCTTCGTCGGGTGGTCAGGGGATTGGTCTGCGCCGTACACTTCGCCGGAACTGACGATCAACATTCGCGGCTTGATTCCTGCCGCAATACAGCCAAGGATAACATTCAACTGTATCCGTATATTGTTTTCCAGCGTTTCCCATGGGGAGTCGAACGAGCGATGCACAACCGCCGTTGCCGCCAGATGATAGATGTGATCCGGGCGCACATCGGCGATGACCTGCGCCGTATCTCGCTCATTTTTCAAATTCAGCCGATGACAGATGGTGTTTGGTACGGTCTGCGTTTCCAGAACCGTTCCGTGAATTTCGGCATTGGGCGACTCTTCTAGAAGGTGACGCACCAGATGATTCCCAACAAATCCGCTGATGCCCGTGATCAGAATACGCACGAATCCCTATCCCCAACTGCTACTTTCCCGCGAGGGATTATAACCCTTGTCGCTCCGCTGTGCATGTAATAAAAATGGAGGCACATCTGTGCCTCCACGAGCGGAATGGGCTTGTGATTATTCCACCGTCACGCTCTTGGCGAGGTTGCGCGGTTGATCCACGTCCGCGCCGCGATGTACCGCGATAGCATATGCCAGCATTTGCAACGGAATGACGGCGACGATGGGGGACAGCAGCGGCGGCGTTTCAGGCACGTAAATGACGTGATCGGCTTTATTTGCAATCACGGTATCGCCTTCAGTCGCAAGCGCGATCACGATTCCGCCGCGTGATTTCGCCTGTTCGATTTGGCTGATCATCTTCTCGTAAACCGCGTCTTTTAGCGCGATGGCGAGCACTGGCATGTTTTCGTCGATCAGCGCAATCGGACCGTGTTTCATCTCGCCCGCCGGATACCCTTCGGCGTGGATGTAGCTAATCTCTTTCAGCTTGAGCGCCCCTTCCAGCGCGATAGGGTAGTTGATGCCACGTCCCAGATAAAGAAAGTCCGTGAACTGGGCGAATTGGGCAGCAAGGGGTTCGATGGCAGACCACAATTCCAGCGTGCGCCCAACCAGACCGGGCAAACGCTCGATGTCGCGCACGTACTGGCGGCGCTGCTCGGCGGTCAGCGTTCCGCGCAGTTGCCCAAGATACAGTGCCAGCAGATATTGATCGACAATACTGGTCGTGAAGGCTTTGGTCGAAGCAACGCCAATTTCCGGTCCGGCGTTCATGGTAATCGCGCCGTCGGCAATGCGCATTGCCTGACTGCCAATCGCGTTGACGATGCTCCACAGAATCGCCTTTTTCTCGCGGGCTTCTTCCATTGCGGCGAGTGTATCGACAGTCTCGCCGCTCTGTGTGATCGCCAGCACCGCAGTGTGTTCGTCAATGATAGGGTCGCGGTAGCGGTACTCGCTACCGTAGTCCACTTCCGTATTCAGCCGCGCCAACTGCTCGACGTAGAACTTCCCGACCAGTCCGCTGTAGTAGCTGGTGCCACAGGCAACCGTGACCATGCGATTCAGCGACTTCGCTTGCTCTGCGCTCAGGTTAAGTTCCGGCAGAACCACTTCTTCTCGTTCGAAATCGACACGCCCGCGAATCGTGTCGGTGATGCTGCGTGCCTGATCGAATATCTCTTTCTGCATGAAATGACGATATTCGCCTTTTGCCGCGCTCACCGAGTCCCATGCGATCTGATGAATCTCCGGCGTTACGGTAGTACCGTCAAGCGTCTGAACGTGATAGTGATCGGCAAAGACGGTTGCCATCTGCCGTGATTCCAGAAAGATCATTCGGCGGGTTTGTTCCAGAATTGCTGGAATGTCGGAAGCGATCAGATTTTCGCCATCACCGAGTCCAAGAGCCACACCCCCGGCATTACCGATGCGCACCGCCACCAGACGGTCAGGTTGGCGACGGCTCAATACGACAATCGCGTGAGCACCCTTGAGATGCTGGACGGCAAGGCGAGTGGCTTCGGTCACGTCACCATGAGCGCCGTCTTGGGCGAAGCGTGCCACAAGCTGCACGATCACTTCGGTATCGGTTTCCGATTTGAATTCGACCCCTTCAGCGGCGAGTTCCTCGCGCAATTCCAGATAGTTCTCCACGATACCGTTGTGGACAACCACGAATTCCTTATCCATGCTGATGTGGGGATGGGCATTGTGCTCGGCGGGGACGCCATGTGTCGCCCAACGGGTATGACCGATGCCAATGCAGCCTTCCATCGGCTCGCGTTCCAGACGGGCGCGAAGATTGCTGAGTTTGCCGACATCACGTCGTATCAGAATTTCATCGTTCTGGATCACCGCAACGCCCGCCGAGTCATATCCTCGGTATTCGAGTCGTTGCAGACCATCCACGATGAGAGGAGTTGCGTTGCGAAACCCAACATAGCCGACAATACCGCACATGGTTGCCTTCACCTTTCGTATGAACTTGAGTTGAATGGGTAAACATGCACGGCAGCCGTGCGGCGCAGGCAGGCAGCCACGCGAAGACATCACCTGTCAAGGGATGTCTTTACTTCCACTCGCTCACCGCTTGTCCTGCAAGTTACCTCGCAGTTTTCGCGGCTCGCTTTTGTTGTAAGAGGGATAGACAAAGGGTGGTGGATTTCACCCTGACGGCATCCGCTGATCTTCCGATTTTCTCCCCGGAGTTGGGGATTAGTCTCACTGCGTAGTGAGAAACCGTCACCTCGTCGCCCTGCGTTGCAGGGTCATGCGCTATCTATACCCCACCTGTTCTTTTGCGCGATTCGTCCTCCACTATTTGAATGATAGTGAAATAATATACGAATCGCGCAAGCGTGGCAAGGGGTTTAGCGTATGCTCGTGACCGTAAAGCGGGCGCAGTTCAGCAGCGATCCGAATGGGCTGCACGACGAATCGAAGGTAAGTGTCATAGATTGCGTCTCGTGAACGCCTTGATATTCAGTGTTGTAGTGAACTTGAGGCGCGAAGGAAATCGCCGCAAACAGTAGTGCTATGCCACAGATCAATACGAACACCCGCCATTTCGCCTGCGATACACCACCAACTTCTTCGCGTTTCGCAATGATCGCCATAAGTCTAATTCCTGTCTAGTCGTGATACCTAGATTGTAAGAAATGTGATTTGTAATGTCAAGTTATGGCGATAAAAAAGGCGCTCAATAAGCCCTAAACGAATACCAGATGATCGGTTTTCGCTTTGCTGAGGTCGCTGTAGATGCCCCGCATGTTCTCATCGGTGACTGCCTTCGCAAGTTGGTACATAGCTTCCTCAGTCATCTCGGTGAGTTCTTCGCGGGGGATGCGATTGCGTCCATCGGTCTTGAATTTGAACGGACGCCCAAAGTTCACTTGAATGACCGGACGCCGCAGCCGCTTCAACTCTTGGAGCCAGTCGCGTGCGCCCATAATCGCGGTAGGGATAATCACCGCATCGGCTTTGGTGGCAACGTAGGCAAGCCCATCCTTTGGCTGTGCCAGCCCATCTTTCTGCCGGGTTCCTTCCGGGGCAATCAGAATCAACTGACCGCTCTTGAGTAGTTCAATCGAGTTGGTCAGTGCCTTGCGGTCAATTTCACCCCGATTAACCGAATACGAACCCCACCACCAGACGAACGGCGCGATGATAGGATTGCGGACGTTCTCGACTTTCGTCATCGGAATAACGAAGCGATGGGTGACTGCCCCCATACACAAGATTGGATCGAGTAGGGAGATGTGATTCATCATCAGGATGCTCGATCCGCTTTCGGGGACATTTTCCACCCCTGTCACGGTGACTTTGCAGATCACGCGAAACAGCACTGCACGGATGAGGAAGCGCAAGAGTCGTCGCCGCCATGAGAGGCGGGGCTGCATCTGTACGTATTGCTCAACCGATAAAACTGTACTCATCTTTCGTCACGTCCTCGTTTGCTGCGTTGATTACGTCGGGTATCGGATGATTTGCTGTCGTCACGCCGTTTGCGCCCCCGTGAATCGGAAGAACGACGCGACGACTTTGGACGACTGGAGTCACTGGATGATCGCTGCCCTCGATAAGCCGGTGCTTTGGAGCGCGTGTCATTTGTTGTCTCTTCGTCACGCCGGTATCGGGGTCGGCGTGGGTGTTCTTCGTCAGCAGGTGTTGTGTCAACCAGAGTGCGCTGGCGCGGACGGCTATCGAAATCACGGTACTCGACGCGCGGTTCCGATTTGCGTTCGTCTCGTCGTTGGCGACGCCTCGCGCTCAATTCTTTCAATACGGGGGAGGGGGTGCTCAGAGCACGCACGTCTTTCGGCGTGAGTTCGCGCCATTCGCCGGGGCGCAGCCCTTCAATACTCAACATGCCGATATGAGTACGAACAAGTCGCTCCACTGGATGACCGAGCGCCAGCGCCACACGGCGAATCTGGCGTTTCTTGCCTTCGGTCATGGTGATACGGAGTATGGATGCCTGTGTGCCGCCTTTGACGATAGACACGATACAGGGAGCAGTCCTGCCTTCGTCTTCCAGCCAGACGCCGTCCTGCCAGCGGTTCAAAGTCGCCTCGCTTGGCAGCCCCTTCACCGTGACCTTGTAGGTCTTGGTATGTCGATAGCGTGGGTGGGTGAGTTTGTGGGTAAGGTCGCCATCATTGGTCAGGACGACCAGCCCTTCACTGTCGGCGTCGAGCCGTCCAATGGTGAAAAGATGCCCTCTATACGGCACGAGATCGAGCACGGTTAGGCGTTCGTCGCCTCTGTGGACAACGCTGGTGGTGAGGACATTCTTCGGCTTGTAGAGCGCGAAATACACCTTGTTGTGCGCGGTAAAGTTCAGTCGCTCACCATCAACCTCGATCACGTCGGTCTCAGGATCGGCTTTATCGCCGAGTTTGGCAACAGCGCCGTTGACACGAACGCGCCCTTGCTCAATCAGTTCTTCAGCGGCGCGACGTGATGCAACGTCTGCTTCCGCCATCAATTTCTGAATTCGGGATTTCATTCAATTTTATCAATCGGTATTACAGTCAGTGTCTTTATTATACTGGCTGCGTTCGCTGAAATGCAGTCCGAATCACGTTTTTAACGGTTCACTCAGTTGAATACCTGCCAGCGATTCATACACCGAAATGATGGCACTGTTATCCTGCTCACGATTTCCCTGTTCCAGCATGGCGGCATACAACTGCTGAGTGACGGCGGTCATTGGCAGGGGAATGCCGTAAGTACGCGCCGTATCCATAACGATGCCGAGGTCTTTAAACTGCATGTATGCCTTGAAGCCCGGTTGACGATTGCCTGCGAAGAGACGCGGCGGCTTCACGTCCAGCGTCCACATTTGCGCCGCGCCGCCCTTGATGGCTTCCACTACGCGCTGCGGGTCTACGCCTGCTTTCTGCGCGGTAATGAGCGCCTCTGCCAGTGCCACCATCTGCGCACCGACGATGATCTGGTTGCAGGCTTTCGCGATCTGCCCCGCGCCGCTGTCGCCAACGAGCACCCATGCCTTGCCCATTGCTTGAAAGAGCGGTACAGCTTTCTGAAAGGCGTCTTCTGGTCCACCAACCATGATTGTCAGCGTGCCATCCCGCGCTCCAACGTCACCGCCGCTCACCGGGGCGTCCAATGCCGCGACTCCTACCGCGGCGAGTCGCTCTGCCAGCATCCGCGCGGTTTCCGGCTTGATCGTGCTGTTGTCGATGTAAATCAACCCTTCGTGTGCGCCTTCCAAAATACCGTTTTCCCCAAGCACCACTTTCTCAACGTCGGGCGAATCGGGGAGATTGGTAAAGACGAATTCGACCTGTGCCGCCACTTCGCGCGGAGAGGTTGCGCGTTTCGCTCCCTCGCTTACCAACTGATCCACGATCTGCTGGCTGCGATTGTGAACGACAAGTTCGTGTCCGGCTTTCATCAGGTTTCGGGCAA